>JAQCLD010000133.1 GCA_027592785.1 Acidobacteriota bacterium | reverse complement strand
GCCCTCCCGACACCTTCGCTCACCCCTACCGCGCCCTCGCCCTAATCCTTACCGACGGATTTGGGACAGTTGTTTCTGGAGCCCGGCTGCGGCGATATACTCTATGGGTGGAAGAAAACCTAAAGTTCGCCGTCTTCATCGATTACGACAATATCGAGATCGGCGTTCGTACGACCCTCGGTCGAGACCTCGACATCGCCATCGTCCTGGAAGGGGTTAAGCAACGCGGAGAAGTCGTCGCCAAAATCGCTTACGGCAACTGGGGCCACCACCTGGAGGCGACTCGAGCGTTTTCCGAGTTCGGCGTTCACATGGTCCAGCGCGATTCGACTCCGCGCGGCGACAAGAACGGCGCGGACATCAATCTGGCTCTTGACGCTTTCGAGATGGCTGTAACGCGTGATCACATTAACGCGTTCGCGATTATCTCGGGCGATAGCGACTTCATGTCGCTGGTGCAAAAGCTCAAGCAGTACAACAAGCGAGTCTATATCGTCGGCGGCAAGCAGTTTACGTCAAAGATCCTGCAGCGCAATTGTCATGAGTTCATCAGCTATGAGTCGCTGCTCGACATTCTGCCCAGCCGATCGCGGCGTGGGCGTGGCGGCCGCTCGGCCCCGCAACAGCCGCGCGCCGATTCCCAGCCCGTATCGCAGCTGATGCCCTTGGTCGATCGGGCCCTCAATGCTCTCGAGGTTCGCGGCGCACAGCCTCAGCTCGGACTGTTAAAGAGCACAATGTTGCAGCTTGATCCCGCATTCAGCGAAAGGGATTACGGCGTTACCTCGTTTTCGAGCCTCGCCGAAAGGCTCGTGGCTGAAGGCTATATCAAGGTGATAACGGTGGACAACCACCACGTCGTCGAACGCTCGGATACAGGCGACGACGGAGACGCCTCGGATTCGACGGAGAATGAGGCCTCCGCAACGCCAACCGAGGAAGCAGGGGCGGACGGATCCGCCGCACCTCCGCAAGAACGCCGCGGACGAGGACGCGGACGAGGACGAGGACGCGGCAGAGGCCGCTCCTCGGAATCGAGAGCACCCATGCCCCGCGGCGAGGACAGACCGCAGCAGGAGGCTCAGCCGGAAGCAGAACAGGAAGCACCTGCGACAAATCCGCGCAGTCGCCTGCAACAGTTGCTGGCCCCGCACATCGAGTTATTGGAAATGGGCATTCCGGCCCGTGAGGTAGAAGCCCTTATCCGCACGGAAGAGCCGCGCTTCTCGCCCAAGAAGCTAGGCTTCGAGGATTTCACGGCGCTGCTCGACTTCGCTGAGGCAGAAGAGTTGCTGCGTTCGATTCCGGATGATCGCAATCTCCTGAGGTTCAAGCCAGGAGATTCCTTAACCGTTCCGGTCGAACCAGAAGAGCCCAAAGCGGCGGAAGAAGTCGCCCCAGAGTCCAGCTCCGCTCGACCGCGCACACGACGGCGCAGGAATGCTTCACGCCTTTCGACGGGCGATGAAGGCGCTTCGGAAGATACCTCCAAATCGGCTGACGAAACTCCTCCGATTCAGGAGCCTGCCGAAGAGGAAGCGGAACCTGTCCGGAAGAAGGCCGCCAAACGCAAGACCGCCAAGAAGAGCGTAAAGAAAGCTGCCAAGAAGAAAGTAGCGAAGCGGGCGTCGACCGATAAGTCCGACGACGACTAAGGCTAGCTATTCTTTGACGGTGATCTTCAGCGCCTTGAGAAAGGCGTGATCTTGGTCTGAGAACGACTCGGGCGATGTCGAGCCCGAGTCGGAATCTCGGGCAGCCCGTTCGTTGAAACCGATTGTGGCCTCAAGCACCAGGAAGACATCGTAGCCTTCCCGCTGGATCTCGCCCAGCACTTCTTCGATGCTCTCCGACTCGGACAGCGATTCGTTGATCGCATGCCCTAGCTTCTGCATCAAGTGTTTCAGATTTTCTTCCACGGTTTCGTGTTTCGGGCGGCTAGGCTTTATTCAAGCAAATCAGACGCTGCCGCGCAAACCTGCGCGACTCTTATCGGCGATCACAATCCCAGCCATACCATCAATGCGACGACCGCAGCCGCGGACATGACGAACGCCAAAACGGTGATCATCACGAGATCCTTCTTCGTCCAACCCTCGAGTCCCCACAGCGAAACCGCAGGCTCGGACTGCACGGGAAGGGGCTTGGCGGGCTTCGGCGCTTCCATCGCAGCAGGGCCTGATTGGGTCCACGACGGCAAAGGTCGCCGGTGTTTCTGCAGCGCTCCGTCCGCATCCTGGTCCGTACTCGACTGCAAAACCGGGGTGGGAGTGGCGCCGGGAATCGGCCCGCGAGCGAATTCCAATTTGCGGGCAAGCTGGTGCATGTCACGCAGCGCCTCGCCGTCGGCTTCCTCAGCGTTCTCGGCCGCGACCGGGGCGTCGCCTAGTCGTACCAGAGCCTCGCGGAATTGCCCGGCCGTTTGATAGCGGGCACCGCGGTCCTTCTCTAACGCTTTGAGAATGACCTGACTGAGTGCTTCGGAGACTTGGGCGGAAACCTCGTGCGGCGGCTCCGCGGCCTGCATTACCTGCGCTTGAATAATGTCGAACTGGCTTTGCGAGTCGAACGGTTTGCGACCTGTCGCCGCTTCGTAGAGCACAGCGCCTAGCGCGTAGATGTCTGCTCGTCCATCGATGTCCCGTTGCCCCTTCACTTGCTCGGGAGACATGTAGTGAACCGCACCGACCACGGTGCCGACTTGCGTCAATGCCGGGTCGTGCTCCTGTTTCGCCAGCCCCAGACCGGTCAGCTTCACCACGCCGTCGGGTCCAATGAAGATCGTCGCAGGAGTGATCTCGCGATGAACGACCTCTTGCTGATGGGCGTAGTCCAGTGCCGCGAGCGCCTGGCCCGCGACGTCAATAGCTTGAGCAACCGTCAGCGACCCATCCGCGATGCGCTCCTTCAGGCTTTCGCCCTGCAGCGCCTCCATCGTCATCACTAACTGCCCATCCAGCTGTATGCCGGAGTAGAACTCGGCAATATTCGGATGCGAGAGTCGCGAGTGTATCTTGGCTTCGCGCAGAAAGCGATCGACGCGGTTGCGGTCTTGTTCGAAGCCGCTCGGGAGCAGTTTCAGAATCTCTTTGCGTCCGGCAATCTCGTTCTCAACCTCGTAGACCATAGCGGCGCCCGCTGCGTCCAAGACCCGCAGAAACCGGTAGCCGCCGACTGTTTGTCCGACCCGAAAAGCCATATGCTCGCGCAGTCCCGTCCTAACGACTAGGAGATACCCGGATTGTAGGCCTTAGGGGCCAACCCAAACACCACGGCGAAAGACTGAGTCTGCGGGGGGGAACCTCCTGTAGGATGGAGCCATGAAAGACTCCATATTTGAAGCGGCCTGCCCCTGTTGCGGCGCCAAATTGGAGATTGATGGCGAGGCGGGCATCATCCTCACCCATCAAGAACCCGTCCGCAAGTCGAAACCCACCGATCTGCGCAAGGCCGTCCAGGACCTCGACAAGGAAGCCGCACTGAGAGACGAACGTTTCCGCCAAGGGATGGAAGCTCAGCGCGGCCACGATGACGAACTCGATAAGAAATTCGCCAGCCTGCTGAAGAAAGAAGAAGGCAAGACGCCTACCAAGCCCGATTGGCGCGACATCGACTTCGACTAACGGCCACGCGCAATCAGCCGATCCAGCTTTGCCCTCATCTCCGCCAACGAGCCGGAGTTCAGTAGCGTCTCGTCAGCCAGGCGGAATGTCGCCCGTAGTTGCTGGGTCGTCTGATCCGGACTCTCCATCTCGCGCTGCTCTTGTTCGGAGAATTCCTCGAACGACAATGGCGTACGCTCGTCCTTTCGTTCGACGGCCCGCCGATAACGCTCTGCAAGAGGCGCATCAAAATGCACCAGCCGGAATCCAGGAAGCTCCCTCAGGGCCGCTACTTCGCTTGGATTCCTAATGGAATCAATGACATAGTCGCTCTCTCCGGCCAGCCGCGCGATGGCTCGCCGGGCCAAGACCGACGCTCCAAAGCGGGCTCGCAACTCATTTCCTACGCGAGTCAGGTTTTCCCGTGTCGGCGATTCGTTGCGATCCGCCAGCTCAAGGCGGATCTCATCCGACAGGGAAAGATAGTGAAATCCCAGCTCCTGCAGGTAGTCGGCCCCTGAGGTCTTCCCCGCCCCGTTCGTTCCCGTGAGTCCAACCAGCATGCGTCAATCAAAGCAGGCCACTATAGCAATTCGTCTTGTTTGGCAGGACTTCGTAGCAAAACGTACACTCTCCGTGATAGCCTCTTCAGAATCATGTTCCGGGTTAGCTGTCGGTTTGACGGCCCTGGATCGTCCCGCCGAGCGGTTTCCTATTCGTTGTTCTCAGCGGTTGTTCGAGGGGTAGTTTTTGATGAACAATATCGCCGAATTGATTCCTTACATCGGCTTGTTAGGTCTGGCTTTCGCTGCGGCGAGTTTCATCGCCGTTAGCCGTAAATCGCCCGGCAACGAGCATATGCAAGAAGTCGCTGGCTTGATCCACGACGGCGCGATGGCCTTTCTGCGTCGGGAGTACCAGATCCTGTCGATTTTCGTGATTGTCGTGGCCGGACTCATTGCCTGGCAGCTCAATGTAGAAACCGCCGAGTGCTTCATCGCCGGGGCGATCTGCTCGATCGCAGCGGGATTCATCGGCATGCAGGCCGCCACCAAGGCCAACTGTCGCACCAGCGAGGCTGCTCGAGCCGAAGGCGCGGGCGCGGCATTACTGGTCGCTTTCGGAGGCGGCTCGGTGATGGGCTTGGCGGTGGCGGGACTCGGGTTGTTGGGAGTGGGCGCGCTGGCGTTGATCTTCGCCGCACCCGAGCAAGCCCAATACATCAACGGATTCGCCATGGGCGCGAGTTCCATAGCGCTGTTTTCGCGCGTAGGCGGCGGCATTTTCACCAAGGCGGCTGACGTGGGCGCCGATCTGGTCGGCAAAGTCGAGGCCGGAATCCCTGAAGACGATCCTCGCAACCCGGGCGTCATCGCCGATAACGTCGGCGACAACGTCGGCGACGTTGCCGGCATGGGCGCAGACATCTTCGAATCTTACGTTGGGTCGATGATCGCCACCATGGCCATCGCGGCGACCCTGGCGCCCGAAGCGCTTAGCCTACTGGGCGGTACGCTGTCCGGGGACGCTCTGAAGCCCGCTCTGATGGGCCTGCCGCTGGCTTTATCCGCCGTCGGCCTGGGCGCATCTTTGCTAGGGATCCTGTCCATACAAGCACTCAAGAGCATGGGGCCCGCCGGAGCATTGCGCTATTCCGCCTGGGGCGCCGCCGTACTGTTCCTGATGGGTAGTTGGGTGCTGATTGGAGCCGTGGGCATTAGCCAAAACGTCTTCTTCGCCGTTCTCGCCGGAACGATCGCCGGCGTGCTGATCGGATACATCACCGAGTACTACACGTCCATGGGCCCGGTCGTCGAAATCGCCGAAGCATCGCGCACGGGCGCAGCCACGAACATCATCACCGGTCTGGCCGTTGGATTCCGCAGCTGCGCGCCGCCGCTCTTCATGATCTGCATCGCCATCTATGTTTCTCATGAGATGGCCGGCCTCTACGGCATCGGCGTGGCCGCAGTCGGCATGTTGGCCACCGTCGGCATCACCATGAGCGTCGACGCTTACGGCCCGATCGCCGACAACGCCGGCGGTATTTCAGAAATGTGCGCCTTAGGTCCGGAAGTCCGGGCGATTACCGATGAACTCGATTCACTCGGTAACACTACGGCCGCGATGGGCAAGGGATTCGCCATTGGTTCGGCCGCGCTCGCAGCCCTGGCCCTGTTCTCGGCGTACACTCAGGCCGTCGACGTGGCTCGTGCAGCAGCGGGGCTTGAGCCGGTACTGATCATCTTGAGCGATGCCACGGTTGTGATTGGGCTGATGCTCGGCGGCGTTTTGCCGTTCATCATCGCCGCTCAAACGATGACCAGCGTGGGCCGCGCCGCGGAGAAGATGATCGACGAGATTCGTCGGCAGTTCCGCGACATCAAAGGACTGCTCGAAGGCGTGCCGGGCGTGAAACCCGACGCGGCACGTTGCGTGGATATCGCCACACGAGCCGCTTTGCGTGAGATGGTCAAGCCGGGCCTGGTAGCCGTTGCCGCCCCCGTCGCTATCGGCTACGGCCTGGGTCCCGCGGCTCTCGGAGGCGCTTTGGCCGGCGCAACGGTAACCGGCGTATTGCTGGCGCTTTTCATGGCCAACTCCGGCGGCGCATGGGATAACGCCAAGAAGTCCATTGAGGCCGGGACGGTAGAGGGCGAAAAGAAAGGCAGCGATGCCCACAAGGCTGCTGTCGTCGGCGACACGGTCGGCGATCCTTTCAAGGACACATCCGGGCCCTCAATGAATATCCTCATCAAGCTGATGTCGATCGTCGCGCTGGTCATCGCGCCGCTCATCGCGCTGGCTTAGGGTTAAGACTGGGGCAAACAAAATGCGACGCCCTGACTTCTTGCTAGCTCTGACGCTTAGCCTGGCCGCTCTAGGCTGTCAAAACCGTCCCGCCAACATCATCCTGGTGATGGCCGATGACATGGGGTGGGGCGAAACGGGATATTACAATCACCCCGTTCTCAAGACTCCAAATCTAGACGCGATGGCCGCGAGCGGTTTGCGCTTTGATCGTTTCTATGCCGGCGCGCCCAATTGTTCGCCGACGCGGGCCAGCGTCATGACTGGGCGTTCGAATGATCGGACGGGAGTAGAAAATCATGGTTTCGCGCTGAATCATCAAGAGCGCACCTTGGCTCAGGCGATGCAAGCCGCAGGCTACGCGACAGGCCATTTTGGCAAATGGCATCTGGACGGCATACGCGGCCCGGGCGTGCCCATCTTGGCAGGCGACGACCACAATCCTGGTCGATTCGGGTTTGACGTTTGGCTCTCGGTCACAAACTTCTTCGACCGTAACCCGCTGATGAGCCGCGGCGGCGCCTTCGAAGAGTTTGAGGGCGACTCATCGGAAATCATTGTCGCCGAGGCGCTCAAGTTCATTCGTGACCAAGTGCAATCCGACAGGCCGTTTTTTGCTGTGATCTGGTATGGCTCGCCCCACGACCCCTTCGTAGCCTCGGAAGCCGACATGGCTGCCTTTGCCCATCTCGACGAGCCCTCGCGCAATCACTACGGCGAGTTAGTCGCCATGGATCGCAGTATCGGAACCCTGCGCGGCGCCTTGCGCGATCTGGCCATCGAAGACGACACGCTCGTCTGGTTCAACAGCGACAACGGCGGATTGCGCAACGTAGAGCCGGGCACGGTGGGGGGCCTGCGCGGGTTCAAGAACAGCGTCTACGAAGGCGGACTACGCGTTCCCGCGATCATCGAGTGGCCGAAGGTGATTCGGGCCGGCGTGACGGCGTATCCGGCCGCAACGATGGACATCTTCCCGACCATCGCCGCGCTCGTCGGCCTGCCGCAAGAGGCGCTGATCACACCCAGCGACGGGGTCGATCTCAGCCCTGTGTTCCAAGACGAATTAGCGCGGCGAGACAAACCTCTGGCCTTCCGGCACACCGGCCGGGCCGCTATCGTGGACAACAACTACAAGCTGCTGACTCAGGATCTTTCATCCGCCGAATTCGAACTCTACGACCTGGACGCGGATCCGCTCGAGACGGACAACCTGCGAGACCGCCAGCCCGAAGTCGCCGCGCGCCTGGCACAGGAGTTGACGGCATGGAGCAACTCCGTCGATGCCAGCGCCCTAGGACAGGACTATCCTTCCAAAGCCATTGATCCGAGCGAATCTCAGCCGCGCGTTTGGATGCAGATGCCAGAGTACGCGCCTTACTTCGATCAATTGAGGCAAAGGCCAGAGTACGCTTCGTGGATGCTGGCTGACACGCCTTGAAGCCGTGTCGACGCGGGAGCCGTCGTACTAGTATTTTCCCTTGAAAACCCTGCGTGGTCATGTTACGTTTTAGCCATCACATTGGTTCGACGCGTTAGCCCGATGCCTCGCCGCCAGTCACAGCCACGCTCCTTCGGGACCACTTTCGCTATCGTCACGCTCTTGTGCGCGGTAGCCTACCAACTCTTCACCAAGGGTTTGCCTGCGCAGTTGTCCGCAGATCGGATCGAGATCGCTCCAATCTACGATGCAGCCGCCAGCAGCGGAGCGCTGGACCTGTTCCGTGGGAACGATTGATTAGCTGGATTTCAGCAAATCCATAGGCAAGCCGTGTACCCTACACTGGTGCCCCTTTGGAAAAACGACACGGAACTTTTCAGCATTGCCCGCCAGGAGTTATTTAGCTCCGTCGTTGGCGACGCGATGGATAAGCTCGGCCTGCAACGACAGTACCTGCCCCCCAGCATCAGGCCGCTGTCGAGCGACATGGCCCTGGTGGGCCGCGCCATGCCGGTGCTTGAAGCCGACGTTTTTGGCGAGCCCGACAAGCCCTTCGGCCTGATGCTTGAGGCGCTCGACGACCTCAAGCAGGACGAAGTCTACGTCTGCGCCGGCGGCTCGCCCCGCTACGCAGTGTGGGGCGAACACATGTCGACGCGGGCGATGAAGCTTGGCGCCGCGGGGGCGGTGATGAGCAGCTACGCGCGCGACACGCACGGCATCATCGCCATGGGCTTCCCCACCTTCGCGCTTGGCTCTTACGGACAAGACCAAGGGCCGCGCGGCAAAGTCATCGATTTCCGCTGCACGGTCGAGATTGAACAAGCCGTCATTCGCCCTGGCGACATCATCCTCGGCGACGTCGACGGCGTGCTCGTCGTCCCGCGCGAAGCCGAAGAAGAAGTCTTTTCGAAATCGATCGAGAAAGCCCGCGGCGAAAAATTGGTGATGGAGGCGCTGAAGGAAGGCCTGAGCGCAGTCGAAGCGTTCACCAAGTTCGGGATTATGTAACCGGAAAACTAGGGCCCTGCCCGGTAGCCAATCGCACACGGCTCGGGCCGCGGGCGTGAACCCCAGCGAAACGCTGCGCGCTGAGTGACCGCTGTAGCGGCTCAGGGCACGAGCGGAATGGTGATCCTTTGGACCGGGATTTCCATTTTGGCCATCGCGACGCGTTGACGGTAGCAGAGCTTGCCCGCCGGTGCAACGGT
>JAQCLD010000027.1 GCA_027592785.1 Acidobacteriota bacterium | reverse complement strand
GTAAACAGTTTGCTGACGTTCACTCGCTGGGAGCGAAGTATTGTCGAACGGCGGTGGCCTGCGAGGCGGAGATTACGGATCTCAGCTCCGTTTCCGACGCCAACCGGACTCGCTTGACGCTGCCAAACGACCGCAAGAGCGCCTGGGACGTTTTCTCGCCGATGCCGGGGATGCTCGTCAGTTCCGAGTGAATCCGGCTGGCCTTGCGCCTTTGCCGGTGGAAGGTCACAGCGAAGCGATGCGCCTCGTCGCGAATCTGTTGGATCATTCGCAGCAGGGGCGAGAAGCGATCCAGGCGGATCGGCTCGTTTTCCTGACCCAACAAGTAGATCAATTCTTCCTTTTTGGCGATCGCCGCGACCGGCTGGGCGCTGGCGCCGATCCCTTCCAGTGCCGTCGCCGCTGCATGGAGCTGTCCGATGCCGCCGTCGATCAGTACTAGCGAAGGGAACGCCTTGCCCTCAGCTTGCAGGCGCGAATAACGCCTCTCGACGACTTCGCGCATCGAAGCGAAGTCGTCGTTGCCGTACTTGCCGCGCCCTTCCGCCCGCTTCACGATGAACTTGCGATAGTCGGATTTCTTCATCCGGCCGTTTTCCCAAACAACCATTGAGGCCACCACGTCGCTGCCTTGAATATGTGAGATGTCAAAGCACTCCACCCGGGAGACGTCGTTGTCGTCCTCGGGCTCGGGAAGGTTGAAGGTCTCTCGCCAGGCCGCGATCAGTCTCTCCGCGGACGGCTTCAGCACCCGGAAGCGCTGCTCGAAGGCGTGCCGGGCGTTGCTCACAGCGAGATCCAGCAGGGCCTTCTTCGTGCCGCGTTGGGGCGTAATGATCTCGACTTTGCGGCCACGTTTCTCGCTCAGTAATTCGGCCAGAATATGCTGGTCCTCAAACGGTTCGGGCACCGAGATCAGCGACGGTACATACTGCGCGTCCAAGTAGATCTGCGCCAACAGGTTGCTTAGGAACCGGCTTGCGTCGTACTCGGGCAGTTCTTCCCAGAAATACTCCCGGCGGTCGACAACGCGTCCATTGCGGACGTGGAAGAGATTCGCCGCGGCCAACGGAGGCTCGGCGTAAACGCCATAGATGTCGACGTCGTCGCCCTCAGCCGCAGCCATCCTCTGCCGCTCGTCCATCTCCTCGACCGTGGCGATCAGGTCGCGAAGCTTCGCCGCCCGCTCAAACTCGGTGCGCTCGGAGGCCTCGAGCATGCGTTGCCGTAGACCCTTGGCCAGGTCCGACCGTCGGCCTTCGAGGAAGGCGCGGACATCCGCCACGGTTTCGCTGTAGGTCACGTCGTCGGTCAGCCCCTCCGTGCAAGGCCCCAAACAGCGGTTGATGTGGAACTCCAGGCAGGGCCGAGGATGGAAGCGCTTCAGGTCGATGCGGCAAGAAGGGACCTGAAAGTGGCGGTGGATGAAGTGCACCAGTCGATGCGCTAGGTTGGCCGGAAAGTAGGGCCCGAAGTAGCTGGCGCCGTCCTTGCGAATGCGCCGTGTGACGTAGACCCGAGGCCATCTTTCGGACGTCAGCTTGATATAGGGATAAGTCTTGTCGTCGCGCAGCAGGATGTTGAAGCGCGGTTGGCGCTGTTTGATGAGATTGTTCTCAAGCGCCAGGGCCTCTTTCTCGTTGGCAACGGCAATGTAGTCGATGTCGTAGGCGTCAGAGAGCAACGAGTTCGTCTTGGCGTCGGCGAGCTTCTCTTCTAGAAAGTAGCTTCGCACTCGGCTTCGCAGGCTCTTGGCCTTGCCGACATAGATCACCTCTCCCTGGGCGTCTTTGTATAGGTACACGCCCGGTCCGGCCGGCATGGCCGACGCGGTCTGCTTGAGTTTTTCCCAGCGCTCGGGACGGAAGGTGTTCACCGGACTACTGCCCTCGATTCTAACGAACCGTTCCAATGCTAAAATTCGGCCTCAAGGCGGGATGCATGTTTACTTGGGTATGTCCTGACTGCGGAGCGGAAGTCGATGTCGCGGAGAAAGCTTGTCCGCGCTGCCAATCGAAGTTCGAAGTGGATTCGACCGAGGATACCGCCGATAAGCTTCCGCGCTTAAAAGAGACGCCGGAGCCAGCGTCGAAATCCGCGTCTTGGTCCTTGAAGCCGACTCAACTGGCCCTGTTCCTCGTCGCGTTGATCGCCGCCGTTGCCCTCGCCGTTTACTTCTCGCAGTCGCGTGGGTTGGTGTTGGAGGATCTCCCCGAAGACGCCATCGCCGAACCGAGCGTGACCGGCGGCAGCGGGCTTGCCGGAGCAATCGAAGTAACGGGTCTGCGCTTTCGCTACGACGACCAGTTCGTTCCGCTGGTGCAGGCTATCGTCATCAATCACAGCAATCGCGAACTTTACGGCGTGCAACTCGCTGTGAAGTTAAACACCGTTGACGCTCCTGCCGACGCGTCGCCGCTGGCGACCTTCGAGGTTGCCCTCGAAGAGCCTTTGGGCGAACAAGCCTCGGCGGAAATCCAGGGCCAGATGCTGATTGCCGGCACGATTGCCGCGCTGCCGCCAACCGATCGTTTGCGCGTCGAAGTGGAGCGCCTAAACTAGAAGACCGTTAGCCGTCCAGGGAGATATTTCAATGCGTACTCTGTTTCTAATTGCCGCTCTTGCAGCGCTGCCTCTGGTTGCCGCCGACGATGCCGTCATCTGGCCCGATGCGGAGTTGGGCACGACCGAAGTCGATCTAACCAAGAACCTCAATGCGGACCACTATGCGCTCAAGACGTTGGGGGAGTTCGGCAACCACAACGTGTTGATGGTCTACCGAGAAGCCAGCGGTCCCTCGGAAACCCACGCTGGGTGGACCGATTTCTATGTCGTGCAATCCGGCTCCGCAACGTTGCTGGTCGGCGGCAAGCTGACCGGTTCCCGGTTGGACGCCCCCGGGGAAATGCGCGGTACGGGAGTCGAAGGCGCTCGTAAGGTGGAGCTGCAAACCGGCGACGTGGTCAACATCCCGCCAGGCACCGCTCACCAAGCCGTTGTCGCGCCCGGCAAGCCAATCACTTACCTGATCGTCAAGGTAAAGAAGGCCTCTTAGGCTGCTTCTGTCGCCAGCTGTTCTTCAAAGAAACGCTCGACGGTATCGATAACCTCTTGCGGTTCGCCGCAGCGGTAGATCGCCTTGCGCAGCTGTGTGCCGTTGCGAACGCCGCGCGTGAAATACGTGGCGAACTGCTTCATCTTGCCGTCTACACGTCCCGAGATGCGGTCGCCTCGGTTCAGCAGCAACTGGTAGTAGTCGCGAATCATTTCGTAACGATCCTGTTCCGTGGGTTCGTCGTATTCGCCCGTGGCGATGTACTGCTGAATCTGCCGGAAGATCCACGGATTCGACGCCGCCGCGCGGCCGATCATGACGCCGTCGCAGCCCGTGTGCTGGAACATCCGTACGGCATCCTCGGGGCTGAATACGTCGCCGTTGCCCACAACTGGAATCGACACCGCTCGCTTCAGCTCGGCGATCATGTCCCAATTGGCGTTGCCTGCGTAGCCCTGCTCGCGCGTACGGCCGTGTAGCGCCACGCCCTGTAATCCGCAGGATTCGGCAAGGCGACCAACTTCGCAACAGACGATCTCCGTGTCGCTCCAGCCCGTCCGGAACTTGCACGTAAACGGAATCGATACCGCCGCCCGCACCTGTTCCAGAATTTGCCGGATCAGCGGCAGATCCCGTAGCAGGCCCGAACCGCCGTTGCAGGTAGTGACCTTCTTCACTGGGCAGCCGAAGTTGAGGTCGACGCCGTCGAAACCCAGGTCTTCGACGACCCGCGCTGCGTCCGCCAATGTAGCTGGGTCTGAGCCGAACAGCTGGGCCACAATCGGGTGCTCGTCTTGCTCGTAATAGAGATAGTTGAAACTGTTGCGGCGGACAGTCTTCTGTCCAGCTTTCTTGCGCCTGTCGTCGGCGATCACGCCCTCAGAGCTGGTGAACTCCGTCATGATGAGGCCGCAGCCGCCTAAGTTCCTGATAAAGCGACGGAAAACGGTGTCCGTGACTCCAGCCATCGGCGCGAGGGTCACCGCGGGAGTCAGTTCCAGTGCGCCAAAACGCAACTTCTGCGGTACTTCAAACACTTTGTTCATATTATCAGCGCTGCCGGGCCTCGCTCACGCCGCCAGCGATGTAGGGTTTCACACACATGCGCTTGGGTCAGCCGGATTTCTTAAGTGTCTCTAAACAAAAGACATGAAAGGGTCAGCGTGGCCGATTTCGTTCGCTGCGTGACGAAACAAGGTACTCAGCCGAACTAAGCAATGAAGTTTTCGTACGTTTTTAGGAGCCATTTGGTCTCTTCGCTCGTCTTAGATTCAGGAAGCGAATTTTGATCGAAGCAGTTCGATGTTTTTGGCGCTAGCGACCGATGAACTTAACAGGAGCTGCAACCATCTGGCGCTCAGACGCATCAAACAGAAGGAGGTAGAGCGGGAAGCATATCATGGCGCTGCAACAAAGAGAGATAGAGACTGACGACGCCCGCATGCCCCTCGGACCGGACGTTGAGGATGGGGATGAGACCCGCGAGCTGGCCACGGCCTCTTGGACGCGGCCTGTCGCCGAAGAAGGCGTGGACCCCAGCGAGTACGAAGCAGCTTCGCCGGCTGAGGACAGCGTACGCCTGTATCTGAGCGAGATGGGGGCCGTCCCACTGCTCAGCAAGGACGGCGAGATCCGCTTGGCGCGGCGCATGGAGCGCGGCGACAAGAAACTGCGTAAGGGCCTGGCTCGCACGCCGTGGATGTGGCAAAAGCTCCTGGCGATTAACGAAGAATTGGAGTTGCGGCCGAATCGCTTCCGGCAGTTCATCGATGCCGGCGCGGATGCTGCTCAGGCGAAGAAGCTCAACAAAGAGCTGCTCAACGGCCTCGACGCGACCGCTGGCCTGATCAAGAACGTCCAGAAGTTGCTTCGTAAGCAGCCGAACTCCCGTGCCAGAGTCGCTCAGCGGAGAGCCTGGCGCTGGATGGTCGATCGCAAGACCATCGAACTACAGCAGCAGATTCTGGGACTGCCCCTGCGCATGGATCTGTGGCGAGAGTTCAGCGATGAGTTCCTGTTGACCAAGACATCGTTGCGTGCTGCGGCCACAGTTGTGGACAAGGCCCGAGCCTCGCGTTCGAAGACGATTAAGAAAGCCGTCCCGGTGCTGGCCATGTCGACGGCCCAGCTCGAACACGCGTTACGCCGCGTCGCCGAGGGCCGTGCCATCAACGAAGCCGCCAAGAGCGATTTGGTGGCGGCGAATCTGCGCCTGGTGGTTTCGGTCGCCAAGAAGTACATTAAGCGCGGGCTGCACTTGCTCGACCTGATTCAGGAAGGCAACATCGGCCTCACTCGCGCAGCGGAGAAGTTCGACTACCACCGCGGTTTCAAATTCTCGACCTATGCGACTTGGTGGATCCGCCAAGCGATTACTCGTGCCCTAGCTGACCAGTCGAGAACCGTGCGCATCCCGGTGCACATGAACGAGCAGCTCAACAAGTTCCTACGGGCCATTCGCGGCCTGGAGAAGGAGTACGGGCGGCCGCCGACGAACACCGAGATCGCCGAGCGCATGGAGACGACGGTCGACAAGGTCGAAGTGTTGCGGTCGATCTCCCGCACGCCGGTCTCATTGGAGACCCGTGTGGGTCGCGACCAAGAGTCCGCGCTTGAGGATCTTCTTGAAGATCCCAACGCTCACTCGCCGGTAGAAGACTTGATCGCCCGGGACCTGAAGGTCAAGACCGCGGCTCTATTGCGAACCTTGTCGCCGAGTGAAGAGCGTGTCTTAAGAATGCGCTTTGGCATCGGCTTCGAGCGCGAGTACACGCTGCAAGAGATCGGCAAAGCGTTCGAGCTGACCCGCGAACGCATTCGCCAGATTGAGGCCAAGGCGCTGCAGACTCTTTCAGAGCCCGAGTACGCGCAGGCCCTCAGAGCACTCATCGCCTCCCGGCACTAACCAAACGAATCTAAGCACTGGTGTTGGCGGCCCTTGCGGGCCGCCTTTTTTATTGCTCGACCCACACGTGAACGATTGGGCTCGACCGACCCTGCACGCTGAAAACCAGCTCTAGGAGGCCAGTGCGGGCGTTGAGCGGTACGCGGAAGTTGACTTGATAAAGGCCGACGAAGTTTGGCGCCAGGCCCGCGAAGACAACCTCCACGGGTTGGCCATCTAGGGTCACTTCGACGATCTCCAATAGCGTCGCGAAGGACGACGATGCCGCATCTCCGGTTGGCGGAAACAACCTTACCTCTCCCAATCCCGTGAGGTAAACGACAGCAAATTCACCTGGCCGCAACGGCGCCGCGTTCGTTACCGGCGCGAAGCCGATGTTGTGCTGAATGGCCGGCCTTTCGCCGTCGATTAGGAATACGGCAGGCTGGGCCGGGGAAACCGCAACGCTCACCGGATCGCTGCTCGTGCCGTCGCGCGTGACGACGACCGCCGCGGAGGTTTGGTCGATCAACTCCCAGGGGACCTGCACGTTGACTTGCTCGGCTCCGTTAACGCTGGCGACGGCGAGAATTGGCGCCGCTGCGCCGTCCATGGTCACTGAGATGCCGTCGAGGCTTAGCGGCAGCGGGACAGCATTTGCACGGGAGATGCCGAGAGTATCGCGGACGCCGGATAGGAAGATGGATGCGAGTGACCCGGGCACGAGGCCCTGCTCAAAGCTGGCTGCGTTGACGACGCCGGCGGAACTAAATGCCGGGCGCTGTTCCCCGAGGATTCGATAGATGCGTCCGGCGCCGCGGTCAGCGACGAAGAGTTCGCCGTCCTGGTCTTGCCCGAATGTTGAGATCTCAAATGTAGTGTCCAGCAACAGCCGATTCTGGTTCTGAGCGTCTATGCCCCAGATGCGGCCCGAACAGAAATCCCCGTAGATGTAAGTCCCTCGCAGCCCTGCAGATTGGCCGCCCCGGTACACGTATCCGCCGGTGACGGAGCAGCCCTGGGAATGGCTGTAGGTGTGAACCGGAAACGTCAATCCCGACATGTCGCAGTTGGTCTCGAAACACTGCAGGCCTTCCATGCGGCGCCAGCCGTAGTTGAGGCCCGCGCTGGAGCTGCTGCTGCGGTTTACTTCTTCGAAATTGTTCTGGCCGACATCGGCGATCCACAGTTGGCCGTTCTCACGATCGAAGCTGAACCGCCAGGGGTTTCTCAGTCCGTAGGCCCAGATCTCGCCACGGGCGTTTGGCGTGTTCACGAAGGGGTTGCTGGCGGGAACGATCAACGTGCCAGGCTGGCTCTCTACGTCAACCCGCAGCAACTTGCCGAGCAGCGTGTTGCGGTTTTGCCCATTGTTGTTCGGGTCGCCACCCGAGCCGCCGTCGCCCGCTGCGACGTACAACATGCCATCCGGGCCGAACTGCAGCTGGCCGCCGTTGTGGTTCGAGAAGGGCTGATTGAAGGTCAGCAGAATGACCTCGCTGCCCGCATTGGCGATGTCCGGGTCTGCGGTGACCTCGAACATCGAGATCACGGTGTGGCCCCCGGCCCCGGTGTAGTTCACGTAGAAGCGCTGAGATTGCGCGAAGCCCGCGGGGAAGGCCAGCCCAAGCAATCCGCGCTCACTGCCTGTCGTCAGACGGTCTTGGATGTCGAGAAACGGCTGATTGAGCAACTGTCTGTTGCGGACGATGCGAATTAGTCCGGATTGCTCAACCACGAACAGCCGATCCGAGCCATCGCGGGCGCTCTGGATATCAACCGGGCCGCCCAGCCCGCTGACGAATAACTCGGTGCTGATCTGCTGCGCGGTAAGACTCAGTGCGCATGCAAGCAGCAGGACAGCATAACGCCGGGGATGCATCCAACTCACTATAGAGCGGAGGTGGTGGCGGTCTACGAAAGCAGGGTGCCCAGGCGGGTCACAACGGCGGTGACGCCTGCCGAGCCTTGCGGCAGTACCGCGCCCGATGACACGAGGACGAATCCTGTGGCCAGCACATAGGCAGCCCAGTCTCGACGCTTCAGTTCTAACTTCTCCATGTGTGTTTCTCCCTCAAAGAGATTGCAGTGGCCGGGGGGGATCCGTCCATAGACTAGGAGTACTCCTAAGGCCTAACCATTGGGTCTGGTACCTTGAGCGCCACTACTTTTCCTCTTGCCAATAATTCGATTTTCTATTACCCTCTACTTGGTGGTGCTTAGTTGCGCTGCACATTCAAACCAGGAGGCAAAGGAATCGAAGTGAACGAACCCGACGGTACAACCGACTCCCGCCTCTTGCGCCTTGACGCCGCTCGTCCTCGCTCCTGAGGAATTCCGAGTCGTTTCCATTACCGTATGTGAGGGTATCGGCGCGTCCGCGCTCCGGTTAGCGCCTCGATGTCCGCCTGCACCACAGGAGGAGACATGAAACTACTTTTTGACAAGATCCCCTATTGGGGAGACGAGCCCGAGGAGCAGACGCAGATGCAGATTGCTGCCTGCCAGCGAACCTCGGATCATTGTGCCTTCATGGCCGACCATCACCTCGGCTATGCGGTGCCCGTGGGAGGCGTTGTCGCTTACCGCGAACACATCTCGCCGTCGGGCGTTGGTTACGACATCGCTTGCGGCAACAAGGCCGTGCGCTTGGATGCTGATGCCGAAGACGTGCGCAAGAATATTTCAACCATCATGGACGACATTTTCGAGACGTTGTCGTTCGGGATGGGGCTGCGCAACCGCGAGCGAGTTGACCACGCCTTGTTCGACGACGATGCCTGGAAACTCCAGGCTGTGGCGCCGTTGAAGGAGCTGGCGCGAACGTAGTTGGGGACGATCGGGTCGGGCAACCACTATGTCGATATCTTTCTAGATGAGCAAGATCGCGTCTGGGTTGGCGTCCACTTCGGAAGCCGGGGTCTCGGGCATAAGACCGCGACCTGGTTTCTGCGAAAGGCGGGAGCGCAGGATGGGGTCCACGCTCAGCCAGCGTTGCTCGAAGCCGATTCGCAGCTTGGCCAGGAGTACATCGAAGCGATGGAACTGGCGGGCCGCTACGCCTACGCGGGACGCGACTGGGTTTGTGCCCGTGTGGCGAAGATCCTCGGCGCCAAGATCACCGAAGAGGTGCACAACCACCACAACTTCGCTTGGCGCGAAGAGCACTTCGGCGAGCAGTGCTGGGTGGTCCGCAAGGGCGCGACTCCTGCGTTCCCGGGTCAGCTCGGCTTCGTCGGCGGGTCGATGTCTGAAGAGGCGGTGATCCTCAAGGGCAAGGAGAGTCCGACCGACGAGGGGGCTGAGGAGCAGCGTCAGGCGCTCTACTCCACGGTTCACGGCGCAGGCCGTGTGATGTCGCGGTCAAGGGCGAAGGGCAAGGTCAACCGGCGGACCGGCGAAGTGAGCCGTGCGCCGGAAGTGACTGCTGAAATGCTGCACGCGTCGGTCGCCAGGGCGGGCGTCGTGTTGCGCGGCGCGGGCGTCGATGAGAGCCCGCACTGCTACAAGCGGCTGCCGCATGTTCTCCGGGAGCACGCCGAAACGGTCGAAATCGTACATCGGCTTAGGCCGATTGGGGTGGCTATGGCCGGCCCTGAGATTTTCGATCCCTTCAAAGACTAAACAGAACGGGGCTCTCGGTCCGTCCTTGCGCTAATCTTATCGGCATATGTCCTCACCAGCGTCTGAAGTACTAGCAGCCCTTGAGGTTTGGCGGCAGGCCATGTTGCAGAAAGACGCTGCGGCGCTCGACTCGGTTCTGCACCCCGACGTGACCTATAGCCACTCCAACGCCCACAACGAAAGTAAGGCCGATGCTCTGGCCAAGCTGTCTCGCTCGACGGCCCAGGCCATCGAGATCACCGACCCAGCCGTACGTGTCTACGCCGACACAGCGCTAGTCAAAACGAAGGTCGACTTCACCAACCTGGTCGACGGCGAAATGCAACACGTGCCGCTCGACGTCTTGCATGTTTTCTTGAAGGGCCCTTCAGGCTGGCAGATGGTTGGCCGGCAGGCGATCAAACGGCCCTCATAGCGAAAAAACGGCGGCCTTTCGGCCGCCGCTCGTTTCTGTTCAACTGAAGTTCAAGTTAGGCGGGTGACGGTTGGCCGCCTTCGAGGCCCGGAGCAGCCTTGGGCTGCTTCACGATGTCTACCTTGGGCTCGCCTTCTTCGTCGTCCGACGTCTTAACCGGCGCTAGGGGCGCGAGTTCCTTGCCGTCAATCAAGGCCAGGACTTCGCCGCCGTCGAGCACTTCCCGCTCCAGAAGAGCTTCCGAGATGCGCACCATCGCTTCCTTGTGGTCTTCGATGATCTTGCGAGCGCGGTCGTAGCCCTCAGTGACAAGGTTTCTGACCTCAGCGTCGATGCGAATCGCCGTCGCTTCCGAGTAATCGCGTTGTTGCGAAAGTTCGCGCCCTAGGAAGGGCTGTTCATCCCGCTTGCCGAACGTCAGCGGACCCATCGAACTGAGGCCCCATTCGCAGACCATCTGGCGCGCCAGACTGGTGCTCTGCATGATGTCGTTGCCAGCGCCCGTCGTCATGTGATCGAGGAAAATTTCCTCGGCAATGCGACCGCCCATGAGAATCGCCAGCCGGGCTCGCAGATACTCGCCGGAATACGTGTGCTTGTCGTCGATCGGCAACTGCATCGTCACGCCCAACGCCTGACCGCGAGGGATGATGGTGACCTTGTGCAGGGGATCGGATCCGCCGCCGATTAGGGCCGCGACAAGAGCGTGGCCTGCCTCGTGGTAGGCCGTGTTGCGCTTCTCTTCTTCGGTGAGGATCATCGAGCGGCGCTCGGCGCCCATCATGACCTTGTCCTTGGAGAGCTCGAAGTCGTGCATCGTGACGACCTTGCGGTTTTGACGAGCGGCGAAAAGAGCCGCCTCATTGGTGAGGTTGGCCAAATCCGCGCCCGAGAATCCCGGGGTGCCGCGTGCCAATACGCTCAAGTCGACATCCTTCGCCAAAGGGATCTTGCGAGTGTGAACCCGCAGGATGCCTTCACGGCCGCGGACATCGGGTCGAGCAACAACCACGCGCCGATCGAAGCGGCCGGGCCGCAGCAACGCCGGGTCGAGAACGTCCGGACGGTTGGTAGCCGCCATCAGGATGACGCCTTCGTTGGCGTCAAAACCGTCCATCTCGACCAGCAGTTGATTCAGAGTTTGCTCGCGCTCGTCGTGTCCGCCGCCGAGGCCTGCGCCACGATGACGTCCAACGGCATCAATCTCGTCAATAAAGATGATGCAGGGAGCCGATTTCTTACCCTGTTCGAACAGGTCGCGAACGCGGCTCGCGCCGACGCCGACGAACATCTCCACGAAGTCCGAGCCGGAGATCGAGAAGAACGGGACGTTCGCCTCGCCTGCCACAGCTCTGGCCAACAAAGTTTTGCCGGTACCGGGGGATCCAACAAGCAGCACACCCTTGGGGATGCGGCCGCCTAGTTTCTGGAATTTCTGCGGTTCGCGCAGGAACTCGATGATCTCGTGAAGCTCTTCTTTCGCTTCATCGACTCCCGAGACATCCTTAAAGGTGACTTTCTTCTGCTGGGCGGTCAGCAGCCGAGCGCGGCTCTTGCCGAAGCTCAGGGCCTTATTGCCGCCCGCCTGCATCTGGCGCATCATGAACACCCAGAACACGATGACCAGCAGGATCGGCGAGAAAGTGACCAACGCCGACAGCCAGCCGGGGCTAGTCGAGGGCTCAATCTCAACCACGACGTTGTGTTCGTTCAGCAGATTGTAGATGTCCGGGTAGCTAGGGGGCAGGATGACCGTGAAGCTTGGCCCGTTCACGCCCTTCATCTTGCCTTCAGCCTCTTCGCCCTTGATCGTCACCGAGGCGACGTTATCGGCGATTACTTCTTCACGAAACGTCGAGAAGTTGTAGGGCTTGATTTCCTGGCTTGCGCCGCTCTGGACTACTTGCCAGAGCAGGACAACGGTAGCCAGGATCACGATCCAGAAAACTGCAGTCTTGACGGTCGAATTCACAGTTCTTGTTCCTTGCAGAAGGTTCTCACATAGAACCCCTCACTGTTTATAGACGCCTTGGGCATGCACTTCGATTCGGCGAATTTCCCTTCCGTCGCCAGCGATTTACCTTAGCCGCCGGTCCTACAGCCATTGAGAACCCTAGCTGCAACGACACGGCAAGGGTATAACTCCAGCTTCAGACGCTGATCTTGTCCATCTTATCGACGCCTTTAGGGCCAGACTTTTCCCCTGTTCGCCATATCGTAAGTACAACACGGCAGGGGGCTTATCCAGGCTCAGAAGATTCCGATTCTCGATTCCAGTTATTATAGCCCCCCGGTAGTAGAACCGGTCGTAAACCTGCGGCTCCTCCGACTGTTCGTCCAGTCTTCGATGCCGCGAATCTCCTGCCCGTCCTGGGTGACCTCCTTCACTTCCACTGCGACCGCCGTCGCTTCGCTGACCGCGAATGCCTTCGATGCGCCGAAGCCGCGGCTCCAGACCACGACGGGCTCAAGCCCTGAAAACCCTGCCAAAACCGGCCACCGCGCCCGTTCCCAGGAGGGTACGCGGGAGTTGCGGAACCGCTCTCTCATCGGCCGCTCGGCCTCGCCGGCCAGCCGATCGCCAGGCAGCCAGCCACGTAAGTGTAAGGAAGAGAGCCTGTTGTAGTCGAGAAGATTACGACCGGTCGCCACGTCGCCGCTCGTCGCGAATTGCAGCAATACCCGCGAACGGCCGTCGGGCGCTGCAAGATCGCCGGGAGCGCTAGCTGCGACTGGGGCGGCCGGCATTTGGGGCGATTCATGCCGCAGCAGCAGAATGTCGCAGGAACGTTGGGCCGTCAGACCGGGCAGGTGAGTCTCTTTGGGGCCGCCGGACTGAATCATCGCGGCGAGCTGTTCGAGGGCCTGCGCATCGAACTGGCGTCCAGGAGCTTTGCGCTGCCGCGCGAGTCGCTCGAAACAACGATTCAGGACCGCCGGATGGAGGGCTCGGGCCGCCAGGCAGTCGATCTCCAGGCTACTCGCGTTCTGGAACGAAACGAGGGTCTCCAGCGCTTGATCGACGACCCCTTCCCAGTAGGTCTCTTCGGCGGCTGCCTGATTACCGAGCCGGGCTAGCGCCTGTTCGACCTGCGGATTCCATTCCGAGCAAAGCTGCGGTAGAAGGTCGCGGCGCAGGCGGTTCCGGGAGAAGCGGAGATCGCGGTTGGATGAGTCCTCACGCCAGCTGGATCCTCGCTGCTCGAGCCACTCGATGACTTCGCCGCGGCTGACGTCGATCAGTGGCCTAACGATGCCCGGTTTGCGAACCGACCGTACGGCAGCCAGTCCGGCGACGCTCGTGCCGCGCAACACCCGGAACAGCACCGTTTCGGCCTGGTCGGATTGGGTATGTCCGGTGGCGATGCGGTCGAAGGTCCCTTGCTGGATTAACCGCGCAAAGAACGCGTAGCGTGCCCGCCGCGCCGCCGCTTCCAGATTCTCGCCGTCGGTCTCGCCGGGGATCGCCTCGTCACGCTCAAACAGTAGGCCAAGGGTCTCGGCTCGCTCGCGGACAAAGGCTTCATCAGCGTCCGATTCCGCGCCCCTGAGCCGGTGATTGTAGTGCGCGACGCCGAGGCGAATGCCGATCCGTTCGGCGAGTTCCAGCAGAGCTTCGAGCAGCGCCAGCGAATCGGCACCGCCCGACACGGCGACGCCCCAACATTGGCCTGATTGGGCCATGCGATGGCGTTCGATAGCGCCTAGAACCTTGGCGAGCACAGCGCCTTCATTGTAGGGCGGGCGCTCAGGCGGGATTGACGATGGCGATCTCGGTTTCTACCAGCTGACTGTAGTCGACTCCCTCGACGTCGAAACCGAAGAGTTGATTGAAGGCCAACTGAAATCCGTTGAAGTCGGAGATCTCCCGCAAATTCTCAGTGGTGACCTGCCGCCAAAGAGCGGCGACTTCTTGCTGCACGTCTTCACGCAGTTCCAGATCGTCGAGACGGATCAGCCGCTCGGCGTCCGTCCGTGGGACTTTGCCATCGGCGAGGTGGTCGAGGCAAAGGCGGCGCATTTGCTCGATGCAGTCTTCGTGCAGGCCCTTGGCCTTCATCACTTTGAACAGCAGACTGATGTAGAGCGGCAGCACGGGGATCGCCGACGACGCTTGGGTGACGACGGCTTTGTTCACTGCGACCCAGGCATCGCCGCCGACAGCGGCTGCCAATCGCGCGGATAGCTTTTTCGCCGTCGCTTCGAGGTCCTTCTTGGCGGCCCCGATCGTTCCGGCGCGATACATCGGCCAAGTGAGTTCCGGGCCCAGGTAGGAGTAGGCGAGCGTGCGCGCCCCGGGAGCCAGCAGGTCCTCGGCTAGAAGTTTGTCTATCCACCAGGTCCAGTCTTCGCCGCCCATGACTTTCACGGTCGCTGCGGCTTCTTCCTCGCTGGCGGGCTCGATCTTGGCTTCGCCGACTTGGCCTGTAGAGAGGTCAATCGAGCGGTTGACGTAGGGTTCGCCCAGGGTCTTGAGCACCGAGGAGTGGGTGATTCCGGTGCGCGGATCGGTGCGCTTGGGCGAGGCCAGGCTGTAAATCACGATGTCGACCTGACCCAGCTCGCTGCGAATTCGCTCGGCGGCCTGCTCCTTTACTTCGTCAGAGAAGGCGTCGCCGTTGATCCCGTAGGCCCACAGACCGTCTTGGGCGGCCCTCGTCTGCATGGCGGCGGTGTTGTAAAAGCCTGCCGATGCTGTCTTCTTGCCGGTGGGCTCGCGTTCGAAATAGATGCCCAAGGTTTTGGCGCCGAATCCCCACGCCAGCGCGATACGCGAAGATAAACCATAGCCGGTCGATGCGCCAATCACTAGGGCACGCTGGGGGCCGGACGCGCCCCTGAGCGGCGATCCCGTCACGGCTTGAATCTGGCGCTCAACGACCGCCGCACAGCCCCTCGGGTGGGCGTTGGTACAGATGAAACCTCGTGAGCGTTGCTGAACGACTTGTTCGGACATGAGAGCCGAGAATAGCAAGTGCGAACTAGTCCCGTCAGGGGCTGAACAGCTTGACAGCACCCACGCCCATTTGGTCGAATTCGGGTTCGGTCCCGCGATGGGCCGGTTTGTTAGGCGCTTCCGGCGATTGGCTGGTAGGGTTGCGCCCACACGTAGATAGTCCTCGTAGCCGATCGGCAGTCCCCCATATTCAAGTAGGCCCCTGGCCCGGGACCGTGCTAGTACAGGCGGCTATCGGGAAAGCGTGGAAGTTAAGTTGGATTCGATGGACCGTTCTGGCTCCCGTCAGTGAAAGGACAAAGTGAATACGCATGTTGATCGCCACCGTAGCTAAGATTGCCTACTTCTCGATGGAGGTTGCGCTCGACCCCGATGTTCCGACCTATAGCGGCGGACTGGGAGTCTTAGCGGGCGACACGCTCCGGGCCGCTGCCGATCTAGGCGTTCCGATGGTGGGCATGACCTTGCTCTACCGCAAAGGGCTACTTCAAACAGTCACTGAGCGATACCGGCCGGCAAACGGAGTCGCCCATCGTTTGGGATCCAGCCGACAAGTTAGAACACCTCGATCCCATCGCGACGGTAACAATTCAAGGACGGCCCGTTCATATTCGCTGCTGGCGCTACACCATCACCGGCGTGAACGGGCACATTGTTCCTGTCTACCTTTTGGATACAAGCGCGGCGACGAATGCGCCGGAAGATCAGGAAATTACGGACTTCCTCTACGGCGGCGACGACAAGTACCGATTTATTCAGGAAGTCGTACTCGGGGTGGGCGGCGTGGAGATGCTGTCGAAACTCAATCTCCGCGACATCGATCACTACCACATGAACGAGGGCCACTCGGCTTTGCTGGCTCTGCGTTTAACTGAGCGGCTGTTGGCGAAAAACGGACACGCGCTCCCTAATACGGACGACGTGGCAGCAGTTCGCAGGCTGTGCGTTTTCACAACGCACACGCCGGTGCCGGCGGGGCACGATCAGTTTCCAGGTTCGCTTGTGCGCGAAGTGCTAGGCGAGCATCGCACCAAGTTGCTCTTCTCTACAGGCTTCACTGGCCGGGATCATCTCAACATGACCCATCTGGCGCTGCACCACTCAAATTACGTGAACGGCGTGGCCATGAAGCACGGCGAAGTTTCGCGCGAGATGTTCCCCGAGTACCGCGTTAAGGCGTTGACCAACGGAGTGCACGCGGGCTCCTGGACGTCCCCCGAAATGGCCCAGCTATTCGACCGCGATGTGCCCGAGTGGCGTCACGACAACGTGTACCTGCGGTACGGAATATCCATCCCGCTCGAGCGCATTCGAGAAGCGCACCAGGCGGCGAAACAGTCCCTCTTGGCTGCCATTCAGGAGCAACTGGGCGTCACCCTCGACCCCAACGTCTATACCGTGGGCTTCGCCCGGCGTGCAACGGGGTACAAGCGCGCCGGTTTATTCATGAGCGAGCCCGACAGGCTGCGCAAGATCGCCAAAAACGCGGGCCCCATTCAAATCGTCTATGGCGGCAAGGCGCATCCCCGGGATGAAGAAGGCAAGCGCAACATCGAGGAAATCTACGCCAGCGCGAAGGAGCTCCAGGATACCGTCAAATTGGTTTACCTGCCGAACTACGACTGGCGTTGGGGCGCTTTAATCACCTCCGGCGTTGATTTGTGGTTGAACACGCCGATCGTGACCCGCGAAGCGTCCGGCACCAGCGGCATGAAGGCCGCCCTCAATGGCGTCCCCAGCCTGAGTACCCTGGACGGCTGGTGGATCGAAGGCCACCTCGAAGGGCTCACCGGATGGTCCATTGAAGGGGATCGCGATCTGGCCGAAGCTGACTCGATGTACACCAAGCTGGAGAAGGTCATCCTGCCGATGTACTACAACAAACCGTTGGAGTACGCCGCCGTGATGAGGAATGCGATCGCCCTTAACGGTTCGTTCTTCAATACCCAGAGAATGCTCTTGCAGTACGTCTTCAACGCCTACTCTGGACGCGGTCCCAAAGTCTTCTAGTCGTTACGAAGGGGTAGGCGGGCTTGGGCGACCGCTGGGCGAGCGGACTGGCGCAACTGGGCCGCCTTGGGCAGCAGGGCGACAGCTCTGAGAACGACCGGGTCGAGTTCCGCGTCCGCTTTGGCGCCCTCGTCCACATGGACGGCAGCCGTGTAGACCGCCTGTTTCGTTTTCCGTCGCAAGAACGGTTTGGCGCGCTGAAAGTCCGCGTCGGTCGTCGAGACGGCTAGGTGTGCGGCGAAATTCCGGAGCCGGCCGAGCGCGTTGGCGTCGAGATCCCAATGGGGCGGCAGCTTACCCACCTCGCGCAGCAAGAGGTTGGCGAAACGTTCGAAGGCGCGTACGTCCATCAGATCCCGTTCAAAGTAGCCCACGAGTTCTGGATCGATGGGCGCGTCGGGCGTGATGCCGGAGCCGCTGTAAACAACGCGTCCGGCGTCGGTGAGGTGCGCTTCGGACTGGTCTGGCAGGAAGGTTTCCGAGCAGGGGTTTGCGTAATACTCGCCGAGGGTGACGTCGTCGTAGTGACGCTGTATGAGGCGTCCGCTCGGCGTGTAGTAACGAGCGGTGGTGAGCACCATGCCTGCGGATTGCGGCAACTGCAAGACGCTCTGGACGAGTCCTTTGCCAAAAGTGTTCGCTCCCACGACAAGCGCTCGATCGTGATCCTGCAGCGCCCCGGCGACGATCTCAGCAGCGGAGGCCGAGCGGCAGTCCACCAATACGGTCATCGGATAGGCTCGATTGTCGGCGCTCGGATCCGCATAGTAGCGACGCTCGCGCGAGGCGCGGCCGCGATGGGAGACGACCAGCGCTCCTTCTTCCAGAAACTGACCCGCGACGTGTACCCCCGCAGTCAGCAATCCGCCGTGGTTATCGCGAAGATCCAGAACCAGGCCTTCCAGACCGGCTTGGTTCAACTTCTTGACAGCCTCATCGAACTCATCGGCGGTCGTCTCACCAAATGAACTGATTTGAATGAAGCCAATACCCGGCTTGACCATGAAGGCCAGCGGAACGGTGGGCCGCGGAATCGTATCGCGAATCACGTCGACTTCGACCAGGTCGCGTTGGCCATCCCTTTGGAGGCCCAGCCGAACGGCGGTTCCGCGTAGGCCGCGAACGAGATCGACAACCTCGTCGAGCGTGCGTCCTCGCGTCTTCTGGCCATCTACTGTGCGGATCGCGTCGCCGGGGCGCACACCGGCCTGGAAAGCGGGCGTTCCGGGGAACGGGTGTTCGACGATTGGGGATCCTTCGAACATAGCGATCTGCATGCCGATACCCGCGTAGGTTCCCGCCTGCTCTTCGCGTAAGCGGACGAAAGGAGTCGGTTCAAAGAACTGCGAATGCGGATCGAGATTGGCGAGCATCTGCGGGATGGCGCCCTTCATCACGGCTGACTCCAGGTTGGACGCGTCAGCGGACGATGTTTCGATCGCCGAGACAACGGCTTCGAACTGCGCGATTTCGCTGCTGATCGCTTCGGAGGCTACGACTCTTCCGGCGCGGCTGAGCGAGTCGGAAAAATGTGAGCCGACTAAGGCCCCGAGCATCACGACCAGGGCGACTATGGCAATCGCCCTACCACTCGATGGAGATGGAATCCGCAGTCCCATGGTCAGTAGTAGTATACGGGCGAAATCGGCAGTTCGGTTCCTTGTCAGCAGTTCTTGAGCCTAATCTAGTTTCCCTACGACGACAGGCATACGACCTCGCTCCGAATGGCATACGACCTCGACATATGTCCCATAAGTACTTTAGTTCCAAGTAGATATTGGATATCAGATCTATTGAGTCGGTACCCCCCCGGCGCCCCATACTAACCGCGTGAATCTTCAGTGGCGCAACATTCTAGACATCGTACGGGGAGCCCCTTTGCCGCTCGCTCCACCGCCGAACCAGAGGGCCGATCTGAGGATCCCCTCGAATATCTCAGTCGAAGTTCGTTGGGAAGATGACGGCCAGGAACACTGCGAACCGGGCGTAATCGAAGACGTTTCGGAGAAAGGGCTCTAGGTACTCACTCAGGCTCCCCTACCGGTCGGCTTGACCGTGTGGATCACCGGCCGCTCGGTCGAGGCTCGCAAGGCTATCGTGCGTTATCGCCGAGAGACCGAAGGCGGCTTCGTCCAAGGGCTTCGCTCGGTGGTTAAAGAACGCCGGCGCAGTGACCGCCAGGTTTCGGTTGGTGACGGCTGGATTCGTTTTGCCGGTCCCAGGGGTGAAACGATATCGGCGGAAGCGACCGTATTGAACGTCACCGACGGCGGCATGCAGGTGCGCACCTCCATCGAGGCCCCTCGCGACACATTTGTGCGTGTTTCAGGCCGCTCGCTCGATTGCGAAGGCAGCGTCCGCTACTGCCGGGTCGAAGACGAGGAATACGTTCTGGGCGTACAATTTGTCCACGCACCGTCCCCGCACCTGATCGCCAGAGACCACTCGTAGACCGGTCTGCGATTCCGTTCCGCCGCAGTCTAATGTCTCTCACCTATTGGTGAGCCTCGACGGCGGGGCGGATACTAACCCCATGAGGATGAAAATCTCCAGCTTTCTCGGTTGGGGAGGAAAACGAGAGAACGCGGACGAGCGTCGCAAGGAGCCTCGTTATGCAGCCGAAGGGCCGATGAAGGTCTACTGGCGCGTGGATGGCGGGTTTACCTCGGCGCGCGGACAGCTACACGACGCGGGCGAAGGCGGCTCGGGCCTCGGCTTCACGTTGTCAGAACCGATTCTGGTGGGAACTGCGGCCTGGATCACGACCAGCGAAGGCGAGACCTTCGGCGGCATCGTTCGCCACGCGGACGCCCGGGACGGCGTCTATCTGATTGGCGCCAAACTCGATCTGCAATCCAAGATCGTTGAGGGCTGGGGCGGGGTCCAACTGCGTTGGATCTCCGATGAGCAACTGATGCACGTCGCTTCGGCCTCATTGCGCAATGGCGCCGAGGCCATGCTGGAAGTGAATTGCGCCGAAGCCGCGCCCGTCGGCGTGCTGCTGCTCATCACTGGCCCGGAGGTGAGTTGTCTTTGCTTCGTGAAGGAGTGCCGGCCCTACGGCAAGATATTTCTACTCGAAGTCGAAGCGGTTGCGGACGCCACCGAACAGCCGCGGGCCAACGCGGCTTAAGAGGCGGCACTCCGCTTGTAGCCCAGGTGCAGGCAGGATATCCCGCCCGTCAGCCGCCTGAAACTGACTCTCTCCAATCCGGCCAATCTCATTTGTTCCGCCAATTGGTCAGGACTAAAAAAACGCTCGACCGAGCGCTGCAAGTAGGAGTAGGAGTCTCCCGCTCCTGACATGGCGTTGCCGATCTTGGGCAGCACGTTGCGGAAATACCAGTCAAAGATTGGTCCCCACAGGCGGTTTGGCGGTTGCGAGCATTCCAGGATGGCCAGGCAACCTCCGGGCCGGAGCAGCCGATGTAATTCGTCCAAGCCACGGCGATAGTTGGCGAAATTGCGGAAGCCGAAGGCAATCGTAATCACGTCGTAGGAAGCATCGGGGGCGGGGAAGCGCAGCCCGTCAGCCTCGATCAGCCGGACCGTGCGGCCCTTGCGGGTGAGCTTGTCTTGCGCGGCCGTCAGCATCGGGCGCGAGAAATCGCTGCCGATAGTCGCGGCCCGACTGGAGCCGGCGCGCCGCTCGAGTTCCTTCTCAAGAGCCACGATGACGTCGCCGGTGCCGCAGCATAGGTCCAGGACTTGGGCATCAGGCTTGTCAAGATACTCCTGCACCGACGCCACCAAAACGTTGCGCCAATAGACGTCGACGCGACCCGAGAGCAGCCGATTGAGCAGGTCATAGCGAGGCGCGACGCGTCCGAACATCTCGCGAATACTGCGGGATGCGGCTTCTTCGTCGCCGGGGCGAACACCGACAGGGGTCGAGCCGAGGCTCATTGCGCGGCCGCCGTACGGGCCACTACGTCGAAGGCCGCTTGGGTCGCCGCGAGCACCTTGTCGGCGGCCGGATTGACGATGACTTCGACTTTGCCGATGGCGGTTGGCAGGACAAAATGTACTTTGCCGCCGATCGTCTTTTTGTCGCCATGAATGCGAGCAGCCACGGCTGCCGGGTCGACGCCCGCTAAGTCGGGCAGCGGGCCGTAGGCCAAAATGAGTTGCTCGGCTCGGGCGCGGTCTGTGGCAGAGAACATACCCAGGGACTCGGCCAGACGGCCTGCGGCGATCATGCCCCAGCCGACGGCTTCGCCGTGGAGCAGCCGCCGATAGCCGGTCTCGGCTTCTAGGCCGTGGCCCAGAGTGTGGCCGTAGTTAAGAATGCGCCGCAGCCCGGATTCGCGCTCGTCTTCGGAGACGACCGAGGCCTTAATACGCACCGAGTCGGCGACGATCTTTTCGAGGACGGTGGGTTCGCGCGCGATCACGGCGTCACGCTGATCTTCGAGCACTTGAAATAGTTCCGGGCTCCAGATGATGCCGTGCTTGATGACCTCGAACAGGCCCGCGCGGTACTCCTGGGCGGGCAGCGTGGCCAGCGTCTGCGGATCGATCAATACGAGTAACGGCTGGTGGAAGGCGCCGATGAGGTTCTTGCCGCTGGAGAGATTGACACCGGTCTTGCCGCCGACCGAGGCGTCGACCTGCGCCAATAGAGTGGTCGGTATCTGGACGAACGAGACGCCGCGCATGTAACTGGCGGCGACGAAGCCGCCCAGGTCGCCGGCGATGCCGCCCCCGAAAGTGACGACGACGGCGCTGCGGTCCGCGCCGGCGCGATGCATCCGTTCGGCAAGCTCTTCGACCACGGCGAGGCGCTTGCGCTCTTCGCCGAGGCGAATGGGGAATAGCGTCGGGTTTAGCGCGGCGAGGCTGCGCTCAAGGCGATCGCCGAGCACGGCGAGCGCACCTTCGTCGGCGATGACGAAGATACGGCGGCTGCCGGAGACGGCCTGAATTTCTTCGGCCGCGCGCTCGATGCATCCGCCTGCCACGACAACGTCGTACGAGGACGATGCCGCGTTGACTCGTATCCGCTGCATGACTCCTCTTGTAACACGCCCGCCAAGCTTGTCGACTGTGGCGGGCGCGGACGGAAGGGGCCCTAGGCCTGCGATGTGGCCAGAGCCTGGTCCAGATCCCAGAGAATGTCGTCCAGATCCTCGAGGCCCACCGAGAGCCGAATCATATCGGGCGTCACGCCCGCGGCTGCCTGATCCGCTTCGGGCAACTGCTGGTGCGTCGACGAAGACGGGTGGATCACGAGGCTCTTGGCGTCGCCGACGTTGGCCAGATGCGAGAAGACTTGCAGGCTGTCGATGAACTTCTTGCCGGCCGCGTAGCCGCCCTTGATGCCAAACGTAAAGACCGCGCCCGCGCCCTTGGGCAGATACTTCTTGGCTAGCGCGTGGTAGGGGCTCGATTTGAGCCCGGCGTGTTGCACCCAAGTCACGGCAGCGTGGCCCGCGAGGTGCTCGGCGACGGCCTGCGCATTGGCGCAATGGCGTTCCATGCGCATCGGCAGCGTTTCGAGGCCCTGCAAAAAGAGGAACGAGTTCATCGGAGTCTGGCACGGGCCCAGGTCGCGCAGGCCTTCCACGCGAGCCTTGATGATGAAGGCGATCGGCCCGAAGACTTCGGCGAACTTCATGCCGTGGTAACCGGGGCTGGGCTCGGTGATCTGTGGGAACTTGCCGCTGGCGGCCCAGTCGAACTTGCCCGAGTCGACGATCATGCCGCCAATGGCGGTGCCGTGTCCGCCGATGAATTTGGTCGTCGAGTGCAAGACGATATCCGCGCCGTGCTCGATGGGACGACACAAATAGGGCGAGGCGAAAGTGTTATCGATGACCAGCGGCACGCCAGCTTCGTGAGCGATCTTGGCAATGGCCTCGATATCGACTACGTTCATCCGCGGGTTCGAGATGGTCTCCACGTAGAGACACTTCGTCTTGGGTGTAATCGCTTTGCGGAAGTTCTCCGGATCGTCGGGATTGACGAAAATCGCGTTGAATCCGAAGCGCCGGAAGGTCGTATCGAACTGCGTATAAGTTCCGCCGTAGAGCGTTGCGGAAGTCACGAAATCGTCTCCGTTTTGGCACAGACTCGAAATGGTCACCAACTGGGCGGCCTGGCCCGAACTGGTGGCCAGCCCGGCGACTCCGCCTTCCAACGAAGCGACGCGTTGTTCAAACACGTCGGTGGTCGGATTCATGATCCGTGTGTAGATATTCCCGAATTTTTGCAGGGCAAATAGTTCCGCGGCGTCGTCCGAATCTTCAAAGGTGAAAGACGTTGTCTGGTAGATCGGCACGGCGCGGGCTTTGGTCGCCGAGTCGGGCGTTTGGCCAGCGTGCAAGCAGCGCGTATTGAAGCCCAGTGCGCGTTCGGGGGCGGTGTTTTCGTCAGTCATAAACCGCAAATCTTATCACACCGCCTGCGGGGCGAACGGACCAACGCGGCCAAAGGTGCGGCCCAGGCTGTCCGAAAGTGGGCCGCTGCTGGCCGGAACGGGAAACGAAAGGTCCGGTTCCGGCCAGGCACGTTCGCGACGAAATAGTCCCAAGTTGGCGGTGTCTCCGCCGATAAGAGCCCAAGAACGCTGTTGCGCCACTCAAAGGCCGGCCACCCTCACTGCGACACGTGATCCTGGCTCTTTGGCAGCGTTAGCAGACAGCGGAGAAGCAACTGAATGAAGCTACTTGGATGGGCCTGGGCCCTGTTGATTATTGCCATCCCGCTAAATGCGGAGCCGGAGACGGTTGTGGAGGACTCTTCTTTAGTCGCGCCCGAGCGTGCCTTACTGATTCCCAGAGCCAAGCTGGGAATCACCCACTACTTTGATAGCCGTCAGTACGAAACGTTGTCGGTTCTCTCGCAGCTGAACAACTTGCCGCTAGGATTGCGCCTGTGGGGCTTCACCGATTTGCACGGTGACCAGCAGCACCCGGACGGCAGATTCCATCTCGACCGGTTCTTTATGGAGTACCGCGCCTTGGCGCCTCTGAAATCGGATTGGCTGTCGAAATCCGACGAGTTTGGCGGGATCGCCGAGTACAACGATTTCAACGGCCCAGGCAATAGTCTGGTCCGCTTCGGCGCGTATTACCAACACGTGCTGCCGTTGGTCGGCAGGCGCAGGGGATCGCTGCAATGGCGCGTGTTTCCCTTCGAAACCGACGGCCGTGGAACGCAGGTCAGCCTTAGCTATTCGATTCCGCTGACCGCCAGAATCGGAATCAACGGATTTGCAGATCTCAACTTCATTACGGAAGGAGCTGATCTTTGGCTAATTGAGCCTCAACTCAACGTCCGCCTGAGTAAGCATGTTGCCGCCGTTCTGGAGTTTCGCCACAACGGGTTCGAGCAGGTAGCCGCGGGCGTCAACGGCACGGGCTTTGCCCTCGGGCTGCAGTTCTCTCGGTGAGGGGCTGACCTGACTGCCTGGAAGGCCCAATGGACAGTAAAGACAATCCAATGTCAAAGCAAGGGAAAGCATCGCCGCGTGACGACCATAGCCGGCTAGTGCACGAAAGGTTTTCGATCGCCAAGGCTGGTCGATTGCGCGGCGTTCACTGGATCGTTTTATCCCTCTCACTGCTGCTCACTGTAGGCGCCTCGCTTTTCTAGAAACGGCAAATCGACGAACAAGTCGAGACTCGATTCCGTAGGGAAGCGGACCAAGTAGTGGAACTCGTCTCCGAGCGAATGCGCAAGTATGAGGACGCACTGTGGGGCGGAGTATCGGCGATCCAGGCCCAAGACGGGGACATCTCGCACCGCGGTTGGAGTACTTTCGCGAAACACCTGCGCATAGACGTCCGCTATCCGGGAATCAATGGCATCGGCGTTATTCACAACGTTTCGCCCGACAAGCTTGGTTCGTACCTGAGCGAGCAAAGAATTGACAGACCGCTGTACCATCGTCATCCGCGGCATCAGGAGGCTGAGTACTGGCCTATCACCTACATTGAACCGTTTAGCACGAACGCCAAAGCAGTGGGCTTGGACGTGGCGCACGAAGCTAATCGCTATGACGCCGCGAAGAAATCACGTGATTCCGGGGCCGCTCAGCTCACCGGGCCTATCGTCTTAGTGCAAGACGCGGAGCGCACGCCAGGCTTTCTGTTTTACGCGCCATTTTATCAGGGTGGGGTCTATGACTCAGTTGAGGATAGAAGGAAGAACATTACCGGGTTGGTGTACGCACCCTTCGTTGTCAATAAATTGCTGGCGGGCACGCTGGAGAAGGACAGGCGCCAGGTCGGCATAAAAATCACCGATCGTGAGACGGTTCTTTACGACGAACATCTCGTCAGCGAAGAGGACTACGATCCAGACCCTCTGTTTGTGACTAGACGCTCGCTGGACCTTTATGGCCGCGAGTGGTTGTTCGATATCCGCAGCGCAAACTCTTTTCGATCGGCCACGTCGGGGGCCCAGCCGCTGATCATCCTGTTTGGGGGGCTATTCATCGATGCACTTCTGTTCGTACTATTTCTCTCTCTATCGAGGGCCAATCAGCGGGCCACAATTTTCGCGGAGGGAATGACCGATGAACTTCGATGGCGGACTAGGGAGCTTGAACAGTCGAACCTAGATCTCGAGCGCTTCGCCTACGTCGCGTCTCATGATTTGAAGACTCCACTGCGCGGCATCGGCGATATATCAGAGTACTTGGCCGAGGATCTCGCAGACTATTTCAAGAGTCCAGAGGCGCATCCGGATGTCGAAAAAAACTTGGGCCGCCTCAACACGCAAGTGCATCGCATGGAAAGCCTTATCCGCGGGATTCTGTCGTACTCGACCATCGGAACGGCAGCGGCCGAGATTGAAGAGGTGAATGTAGCCGAGCTCGTCCGCGAGATTGGAGGCACTCTCGGCCTAAGCGAGCGTGCTTGCGTAATCGACGGAGAGCTTCCGACTCTAGCCACTGAAGGCACTCAGATCGCTCAGGTCTTGAACAATCTGATCGGAAACGCCGTGAAATACCACCACGATGTTGCGAACGCTGTGATCAGGGTGTCCGCGACGAAGGTCGACGGCGTATACGTGATTGCGGTCGCAGACAATGGCCCGGGAATTGACCCGCGATTCCATACCAGGATTTTTGAGATCTTCCAGACTCTTCAGTCGAAAGACGAGATCGAGAGCACGGGGATCGGGCTATCGATCGTCAAGAAATTGGTTGAAAGTCGCGGTGGTTCGGTCACTGTCGATTCTGCGCTCGGGCAGGGCGCGACATTCTCATTTTCATGGCCAACGGCGGCGACTGTCGTCCAGTAAGAAATGGGCGGACCGAAGTCCGTAAAGCACTAACAAGAGGAGCCGATGCTGTGAAACAAGTAACCATCTTGATCGTTGACGACAATGAGCTGGACCTCGAGAAGGTCGAGAGAGGCTTTAGGCGCCTAAAAATCACGAATCCGTTGGTGAGGGCCAAAGACGGGCTCGAGGCGCTTGAAGTTTTGAGAGGCTCTGCTACCGTAGCGAAGCTGGCAAGGCCCTACGTGATCTTACTCGATGTGAACATGCCGAGAATGAACGGTATTGAGTTCCTTCATGAACTGCGAGCAGACCCCACGCTGGCCGATTCCACTGTTGTCGTGCTGACGACATCAGACCGGATAGAGGACGTGGAGGCCGCCTACGAGAATCAGGTCGCCGGATACATCGTGAAGCCTCTCACGCGTGATGACACGCTCGCGGCATTGAGCAAACTCGGCGCCTACTGGAATCTAAGCGCGCTTCCCGTGGGCGAGTAAAGAAATTGGCACTGACGCATAGAGCCCTCGAATGGGCCAGAGATGAGCATCGCTGAATGGATCAAACCGCCAAGAAAGGAGAGCAGCTTGTCGTCATTGACGACGATGCGGGGATCTGCGCAATCGTCCAACGCCACCTGCGGGATGCGGCGTGGCAAGTTGCCTGTTTCACTAACGAGCTAGAGGGATTGGCGTACCTTGCATCCCACGAACCGGATATCTTGCTGGTCGACATCCGTATGCCACGAATCGACGGCGACCAGATTCTAGAAGAGCTTGCGGCCGGCAATAGATTGGCTCCCAGCACGCGAGTCTTGGTGTCTTCGAGCGTCCTTCCGCCACGCGCGATTTGGCAGAGCTTTGAGAAATTTGCGGCGACGTTCATTTCGAAAGATATTGTGGCGAGTAAAGAAGAGTTCTTGGCGGTGCTTTGTGCCAGGCGGTACTGAATGGCGTCCGCGGCGCAGAGAGCAAGAACGAATCAGGCCGTCTTCACCCTATCCGCCAAGACGGACGAATAGCACATGGCATCGGGGTATAGTTCAGCCCCGAAAACCTCGCGCGGCATAGTGACATCCCCGACTGCATGGGTCCGTTCTAGGGGTCGACGACCACGCTCGTCCGCCCATCTACCGCGTAAGGCGATTTGGGCCGCACGGCGATCTCAACATCGCAGCCTAAAGCGTTCAAGAACTCAAACAGCCTACCCACGGCATAGTTGCCCGAGCGGCCGTTCATCAGCGCTGAGACATGCGGCTGGGCGATGCCTAGGATTTCGCCGGCCGCGACCTGCGTTAGCTGGCGGTCTTTGATGGCACGGTAGATTTCGAGCATGAGTTTCGCTTTCAAGCGCTCGCGATCCGGGCTCGGGAACCCGAGATCGGCGAACACGTTGCCGCTGCTTTCGATCACCTCAATAACGTTTTTCCTCTTAGCCATCAGTTCTGTCTCCTGTTGTGATCTTGACGCGCCAATTCCAAGCGGATCTTGATTAGATCGATTTCCTTTTTCGGCGTCTTGCTGCCCTTCATGGACTTCTTCTTGAAGGCGTGGAGTACATAAATCGCCGCTCCAAAGCGGACGGTGTAGACAGCCCGGTACGTGTCCGCGTCAAACGGCGCGACGATCTCTAGAACCGAAGCGCCCTTGAACCCCTTCAACGCCTTGATCGGGGGGTAGTCTTCACCGCACTGCGCGGCGAAGATCGCCTGACCAATATCGCGTTGCACCGCTCGCGGGAACGTCTTCAGATCCCGCAAGGAGGAGCCGACCCAGCGCACGGGCCGTACGGTCTCATCCATCCTTAGAGTATACAGATACCTGTATATCGATCAACAGGAACGTTTCCCTAAGTTGACCGGGACAGCTGGGCCCGACCGACGCTGGGTCTCACCGCTTACGCGACTGGGCTGGGGTTGCGGAGGTTGGCACCGAAAGGTTGCCGACGTGGGTGTTCTGTCTGGGAAATCGAGGGATCTCGTGGAGGGGGGCTGGGCGAAGGTTGCCGCTAGCCCACGGCCAGCAGTTTTCCGGCGGTGCGCCAGTACCATTTGCCGTCGACCAGGGCGGGGGAGGCGAGCACTTGTTCGCCCAGGTCGTTGACGTGCAGGAGTTGAAACTCGCGACCCGCTTTGAGCACGAACGTTTGGCCGACGTCGTTGGTGAAATAGATCTTGCCGTCGACGGCGACAGGCGAGGCGGAGAAGCCTTCTCGCATCGGGGGGCCGAGGCGGTTCTGCCAAAGGTTCTGCCCTGTGACGGCGTCGAAGGCGGCGCCGATGCTGGACATGTCGTTGACCGTATAGAGCACGCCGTCATGCAGCAGCGGCGAGGGGATGAATGGTGAGCCGCGCGTCGTGCGCCACTGGATGTGCGTGTCGGTGACATCGCCTTTGCCGTCCGGCCGTATGGCCAGCGTGGGGCCGGCGCGCCCGGAGCAGCAATAGACCAGGCCATGGCCGACGGCGGGGGTCGGGATGACTTCCATGGTGGGGCCGTCGCAGCTCCAGATTTCTAAGCCGTTGGTAGGGTTGTAGGCGGTGACCTTGTACTGTCCGTGGACCAGGATTTGGTCCTGGCCGTTGACGCGGATAGCGATGGGCGTGCCCCAGCCGACGGACGCCTCACGTGGCCTGCGCCAAGCTGTCTTGCCGGTAGAGCGGTCGATGGCGGTGATAAAGGACTCAGGGCGCGGACCCGCGGGGGCGCGTCCGAAGCTCGCCCCCTGGTCCTGGTACACGATTACGAGATCCTCATAGAGCAGCGGCGAGCCGGCGGGGCCGTGATAGTTCGCGGTGGGGCCGGTGTCGTTGTGCCAAACGACTTTGCCGTCGAGCGTCATGGCGACCACGCCCTGATTTCCCAGGAAGGCGTAAACGCGTTGGCCGTCGACGGCGACGGTGGAGGAAGCGCGTCCGTTTTTGCGGTGTACTCGCTCGGCGGATGCGTTGGGCGCGGCATTCTGCCACAGCAGCTTGCCGTCGTTGCGGCTGAGGGCTAGGATGGACCGTTCGCCGGCGCTGTCGGCGGCTGTCAGATAGATGCGGTCGTCCCAGACGATCGGCGAAGAGTTGCCGTCGCCTGGCAGATCGATGGACCACAAGATGTTCTGCGTCGTCGACCACTTGTCGGCGTAGCCGGCACCCTGGACCAGCCCTTGTCCCGAGGGCCCCCGCCAGCGCGACCAGTAGCCGGCCCCTTCACCTGTGACAGGGACGAGCGAGACGTCGGCTCGGTCTTGCGCGGAGAGCGCCCAGGGAGCGCCCAGAATCAGCGGGATGGCGTGTCGTCGTTGCAATGGGGTTTAGTTTAGCGGCAGGTAACGCGGCTGCAAAGCGAGCACTTAGCTTTTACAGAGCAGGTGCAACTCGTGGAGGCCGATTTCGCGCAATGGTTGCTGCGCATCGCGGCGGCGAAGCTGCAGGTTGACGAAGCCGAAGGAGCCGAGCAGGCGTCCGACGGTCGTGACGCCCGAGGGCTGAAGTTTCTCAGCTAGTTCCTGAGCCATCGTGACCGTCGAACCGCTGCGTAAGGCGATGGGCCGCATTTGATAGAAGACGATACTGCTAGGCTTGGCGGCAAGGTCACAGATCACTTTGTCGGCGGAGGCGGGCGTCGTTTGGAAACGCAACGCAAAGGTCGAGCTGCCATCGCCGTCGCACAGCAGTTCGGCGTTCTCAGGGAGCACGGGAACTTCCTTGGAACGGGTCGACATCTGCCGCAGCTGCTCGCACAAAGCCTCGCGGCCAGCGTAGTCGGCGCCGACGGAGACGCGGTCGATGGCAACCGAGTTTGGGATCATTCGCAGTTCGCCAGGGCGCTGAGCCAACGCCGAAACCGCGCAAGCGGCGACGAGGCTGAAGAGGGTAGCCAGCTTCATCACGGGCTCAGTGTAACCGTTGAGGCTACTCGCCGAGGGCAAAGGCCAGAATATTCGGGCCCGCGGCGATGGCGATGTACTGTTTGCCGTCGAACATGTAGGTGAGCGGCGAGGCTTTCCAGATTGCGTTTGTGGGGAGGCTCCACAGAACGTGGCCGTCCTCGCCGTCAACGGCCATGAGCGAGCCGGAGTCTTCGCCGAAGATGACGATGCCGCCCGCGGTCGATAGAACGCCGCCCCAACTGTTGGCCGGGCCAATCTGCGGGAGTTCCCACATGATCTCGCCGTCTTGGATATCGATTGCCCGTAAGACTTTTCGCGTTTGCTCGTCGAGAACAGGACTGGTGGAGCCGGCGTAGTAAGAGCGGCCGGCCTGCCACTCTTCTTCGCGCGACCGGAAGATGCTGCACTTCTCCATTGTCTGCACGTAGTAGTAGCCGCTGTCGGGGCTATAGGAAGTGGAGAACCAATTCGTGGCGCCTGCGACTGCGGGGCAAACCTCGACGCCCTCGGGTGTGGGCGTTTGATTGGGGTTGAGAATGGGGCGGCCTTTTTCATCAAGACCGCTGGCCCAGGTGAGCTTCTCGACGAACGGTTCACCGAGCAGAAACTCGCCGGTGACGCGATCGAGAAGATAGAAGAAGCCGTTGCGATTGGCGTGCAGCAGCAGCTTGCGGTCTTCATTGTTCCAGTCGATGTCGACGAGGACGGGAGGCTGAACCGAGTCCCAGTCCCACAGGTCGTGGGGCGTGTATTGGAAGTACCACTTCAGCGCGCCGGACTTGGCGTCGAGAGCGAGAATCGAGTTGGAGTAGAGGTTGTCGCCAGGGCGGTCACTGCCGTTGTAGTCGGGACCGGGATTGCCCACAGGCCAGTAGATGAAATCGAGTTGCGGGTCGTAAGTTCCCGTGAACCAAGTAGCGCTGGAGGGGTGTGAAAGATCGGCGCCCCAAGTTTCGGAGCCTGGCTCGCCGGGGGCCGGAACACTCCACGTACGCCAGACCTCCACGCCGGTGTCTTGCCGGTAGGCTGCGATGAAGCCGCGAGCGCCTTCGTCGCCGCCTGAGATTCCGGAGACGACGAGATCGCCGACGACGAGCGGCGCGGACGTGGCCCCGTAGTTTTGACGCCAGTCGGCCATCACTGCATCCCACAGCAGATCGCCGGTGAAGCGGTTGAGTGCCATGATGTGCGCGTGGTCGGTGAGCAGGAACAGCCGATCGCCTGCGACGGCGGCGCTGCGGTTGATGCCCGAGGCAGCGTCTCCTGCCAGGCCCTGCGTCCGCGGACGCGTGTACCGCCAAAGTTGACGGCCCGTGCCCGCATCGAGCGCGATGCATTCGTTGACATTGGTGACGTACATCACGCCCTCGACGACCAGCGGCGTAGTTTGCAACCTTCCTGCGCCGCTGACGTTGTACACCCACGCGGGCGTCAGGCGGCTGACGTTGGCAACGCTGATCTGATCGAGCTCGCTATAGCGATTGCCGCTAACGTCACCGTGGTAGGTCGGCCAGTCTACTTGGGAAGTCACACGACGAAACTTGTCGCCATCGGGACGCAATAGCGCGATCTTGCCGTCGACTGTACGTAACTGCAGATCGTTGAGGCTGCGGCCGATCACTTCGCCCGTGATGCTTCCCCCTGTTGCAAGGTCAACAGACAAGGACTCCGCGGCGCGCCGTGGGCCGGGCCGGAAGGTTCGTAGATAGGCGACGAGACCGCTCAGCTCGACGTCGCCGATAGCGAAGGCCGGCATGCCGCTGGCTGGTTTGCCGTTGAGGATGACACTGCCGACTTGAGCGTCGTCGAGATTGGCTAGGCGGCCGATGATATTCGGGCCCAATTCGCCGCCCGCTCCGCCGTCACCGTGACACGAAAGGCAACGACCTTGGTAGAGCGAGCGCCCCTCGTCGATGCCTTGTGCTGGGGCCGCCGTAGCGAGTGAAAGAAGAAGTGCCGCGATGATTGCGGATGTTGCTGCGGCCATAGCGGAATCCGCTAGTCCGTTTCGTCCTTCTCCAACGTGAGCGCAACTCCGTTAGGATGGTCGCGATGCCGACGAAAACCGTGCTTTGCTTTGGCGACTCCAATACCTGGGGCCGTTCGCCCTTCGCCGTGGAGCGTCTGCCGCCCGAATCGCGCTGGCCGGTCGTTGTGCAAAATGATCTCGGCGACGACTACCAAGTCGTTGTGGAGGGCCTCAACGCGCGGACTACGGTATGGGACGATCCCATCGAAGAAGGCCGCTGCGGCAAGACTTATCTGCTGCCCTGTTTGATGAGCCACGACCCCATCGATCTGGTCATTCTGATGCTGGGCACCAACGACCTGAAGAAGCGCTTTTCAGTCTCGGCGTTCGACATCGGACGCAGTATCGGCTTGCTGCTCGACAAGATACTCGCGACCAAGACAGGTCCGGGCGGCGCCGCTCCCAAGGTTTTACTGATGTGTCCGCCGCCGGTAGCTAAGCTCACCGATTTCGCCGACATGTTCGAAGGAGCGCCCGAGAAATCACGGCAATTGCCGCGCTTCTACCAGCAACATGCGGAGTTGCGCGGGTGTCGCTTCTTCGACACGGGCACGCTAATACGCTGCAGCGACGCGGACGGCATTCACTTCGAGCCCCAAGAACACCAAAAGCTCGGCCAACAAGTCGCCCAGCTTGTACGCGAGATCGTTTGATCCGGCGCTGAGCCCTCAGATTCGTCTTGACGCTGGAGCCGCATATCGCTAAGATTAATATTTAGTCCTGGCTAAATTTGAATCTATGAGGATGAATCTAGTATTTTTTGTGAGCCTAGCTGTGTTGTGTGGCCTGCTGGCCGAGCAAGCCAACGGCCAGGCGACAGCGACGCTAACGGGCCAGGTGCTGGACGCGGACGGCAGCGGCATCCCGGCCGCCGCGGTGACGCTGTCGAACGTGGCGACCGGCTTTGAGCGCAGCGCACGGACGGATGACACTGGTCTGTTCTCGCTGCGCAACATCCCGCTGCAAGGCTACGAGCTGGAAATCTCCGCGGATGGCTTCGGCGCTCACCGCGAGGCGCTGTCGTTGCGCTCGAACGTACCGGTCGAAAGATTGGTGACCTTACAAGTCGCCGCGCAGAGCGAAACGCTGGAGGTCACCGCGACCGACCACGCCACGCTCATCGACACCGAGGCCACCGGTACGAGGGCCGAGTTGCACCTAAACGTGATTGAGAAGCTGCCGCTTCCTCCCGGCGCCCGCGGTATCGAGGCGATCCTGCTGACCATGCCGGGCTTTGCGGCAAACGCCAACGGCGCCATCCACCCGCGGGGCGCGCACAACCAGATGACCTACGTCATAGACGGCATGCCCATCTCGGACCAGTTCACTGGATCTTTCGCCACCTCGATCGACGCGAGCTTAGTGCAGTCCCTGGAACTGTTCACCGGCGACGTGCCGGCTGAGTACGGCAGCAAGGTATCCGGCGTTGCCAGTATCACCACGCGCTCGGGCTTCGACGGTGCAGGCAAGACGTTCGGTTTTCTGGAAGTCGGGGCCGGCGGCTTCGATGCCGCCAACACGGCGTTGCAGATCGGCGGGTCCCAAGGGCGCCTGGGCTATTTCGCCTCCGCGTCGGCGGTCAAGAGCAATCGGTTCTTGGACAGTCCGTCCCTCGACAACTTGCACAACGGCGGCAACTCCGAGCGCGCCTTTACTCGCTTGGACTTTCACCTCAGCGACAAGGACTTCTTGCGGGCCAGCGCCATGAGCGGACGCTCCTCTTTCCAGCTGGCTAACTTGCGCTCGCAACACGCCAATGGGCAACAGCAAAGGCGGTTGTTGCGCGACTCGGCCATCTCGCTGGGCTGGGTGCGCCTGTTGAGTCCCACGACAACGTTCGACACGACCACGTCGTACCGCACGACCATTGCCCAGCTGCTGCCGAGTGTGAACGACACGCCGGTCACGGCTTCGCTGGCGCGACACCTCTCGACCTTCTCCACCTTCAATCGCTGGAACGTCGACGACGGCAGGCATCATCTGCGCCTCGGCGTCGATTATCAACGCTTCCCCGTCAGCGAGAATTTCTTCTTCGGGATCACCAGCGCGGGCTTCAACGATCCGGCATCGTCGAGCTTCAATCCCAACTTGATGCCTTTCGATCTGACCCGCAACGGCGACTGGTTCCGCTTTTCCGGAAAGGGCACGGGAAGCTTGTTCACGGTCTTCGCCCAGGACCGCCTCCGTGTCGGACGTTTTCTCTTCAATCTCGGTGGGCGTTACGACGCCTATCGATTCTTGGTCAAGGGAAATCAACTGCAGCCGCGAGTAGGCCTAGCGTATCGCATCGACGAGACCGGTACGGTGCTGAGGGCCTCTTACAATCGCAACTACCAGACGCCGCCGAATGAGAACCTACTGTTGGCCAACTCCGAAGCGTCCGGCGCGCTGGCTCCGCCCGACGTCCGCCGGACGTTGAACGGCGGCGTGATCTTGATGCGGCCGCAGCGGCAGAACGTTTACGAGGTCGGCTTTGAACAACGCCTCGCCGGCATCATCGGATTGAGCGCCGCGTACTATCACAAGAATTCGAGCGACTTGCAGGACAACGACAACTTCCTCAATACCGGCGTCATCTTCCCCACCTCCCTGGCGGGTTCGCGCGTCAACGGAGTCGAAGCGAGGCTGACCATGCCGGAGTGGCATGGCTGGTCAGGGTCTCTGGGGTTGACCCACTATCACGCTGTCGTCACGCCGCCATTTACGGGCGGGCTGTTCTTAGGGTCCGCGGCAGTGGATACATTGAGCGCCGGCCCGTTCATCATCGATCACGACCAGGCGCTGTCCGTCGCCAGTAACCTCACCTGGCGTCCGCATCGGAGTTGGTGGACCAGTTGGCAAACCCGCTATGACTCCGGGCTCGTTTCGAATCCATCCGACCCAGCCGAAGTCGCCCTTGACCCGGACTTCTTCGATCAGTTGCCATTCGTGAATTTGACCGACAATCCGCCCCGGGTGAAGCCTAGGACCATCGTTGACGCCGCGGTTGGCTACGAATACTACGCCGGCGATCGCAGGACCTGGGAAGTCGTGGCCCAGGTATCCAACCTAACTGACCGGACCGCGCTCTATAACTTTCAATCCGTATTTGTGGGAACCCGCGTTGTGCAGCCGCGTTCCTTTTCAATCAAAGTTCGACGGCACTGGTAAGCAAGTCCAGGGCATAATATCTGCATGCCGAACTGCAAGCTTTGCGTGCTAGTCGCCGTCCTTGCGCTGGCGGGTTGCACGGAAGTTCCGGCGCCCCAATCGACCGATCCATTCGCGGGCATGCAGTGGATTGACCTGACTCACGCCTACGACGCCGAGACGATTTTCTGGCCCACCGGAAAGCCATTCGAGCACGTCCAAACTTCGTGGGGCGAGGCAGAAGGCGGCTATTTCTACTCAGCCTACGATTTCGCGGTCAGCGAGCACGCCGGCACGCACCTCGACGCCCCGATACACTTCAGCGCGGGAGGAGCGACGATCGATAACATCCCTCTCGACAATTTGATCGGTCCTGCCGTGGTCATCGACGTCGTCGCCCAAGCCGCCGCGGACCGCGACTACCTTGCTTCTGTCGAGGATCTATCGAAGTATGAGGCTGAGTACGGCCCAATCACGGCAGACGACGTCGTCTTGATTCGCACCGGGTGGTCAGCCCGTTGGCCAAACACTTTGGAGTACATGGGCGACGACCGGCCTGGCCGAGCGGACGAGCTGCACTTCCCCGGCATCGCCCCGGAGTTGGCGGAAGTCCTTGCGCAACGTGGCGTGAAAGCCGTGGGCATCGACACGGCCAGTATTGACTACGGAGCATCGAAAGATTTTCAGACTCACCAGATTCTGATGGGCGCGGGCGTTACCGGGTTGGAGAATCTGGTGGGGCTCGACGCACTGCCTGCGCGGGGCTCTTGGGTCGTGGCGCTGCCTATGAAAATTGGCGCTGGCTCGGGCGCGCCGGCGCGTATCGCCGCTCTGGTGCGACGCTAGCTGCTCCTCTCAGACGGCTTTTTTGCGATGCTAGAACACGGGAAGCGAGGTCCGTTCATGTTGAGAATACGTATATCCATCTTGGCGCTATCCCTGAGCCTGTTCGGGGTGGCCGCTTGCGACAACCCTGACACCACATCGGAAGCTCTCGATAAGACCTTCAATTCCGCCGTGGAAAACGTCGAGACCGTGGCCGACGATACCGCGAATGCCCTCGGCACGGCCGCTGAGGATTTAGGCGAATTTGTGGAAGATGCTGCCGAAGAAGTCGGCAGGGTAATCGACGATTCGGCCCGCAAGACGAGCAACGCGAAGTAACGCGGCCTAACGACTGCGGCTCGCGTACTAGGATCCAGCCAAATCATGCCAATTACACGTCGCAAAGCCGTTCAAGCAGCTGCTGGCCTTGGCCTGTTGTCGGCGGCAGCCGCGCCCGCAGGCGCACAGGGCGCGGGCCGCCTCAAGCAGGCCGTCTGCAAGTGGTGCTTCCGCAGCATGACAGTCGATGAACTGGCGGCCGAAGCCTCCAAGATGGGCATCGTCGGCATCGACCTGCTCAATGAAGACGAGTGGCCTTTGCTAAAGAGGTACGGCTTGACCTGTTCAATGGGCCAGGGGGTCTGCACGATTTCCGACGGTCTCAACCGCAAAGAAAACCACGCTCTAATTGAGGCCAACTTCCGCAAGCTCTTGCCTGCGGCCAAGAAAGCCGGCGTGCCGAATATGATCTGTTTCTCGGGCAATCGCCGCGGCATGTCCGACGCCGAAGCCTGGGACAATTGCACCCTGTTGTTGAAGAAGGTAACTCCGCTGGCTGAGGACCTCGGCGTGACGATCCAAATGGAGTTGCTGAACTCCAAGGTCAATCACCCCGACTATCAGTGCGACACGACCCCCTGGGGCGTCGAACTCTGCAAGCGCGTCGACTCGCCCCGCTTCAAGCTGCTCTACGACATCTATCACATGCAAATCATGGAAGGCGACGTGATCCGCACCATCCGTGACAACGCGAAATACCTCGGCCATTTCCACACCGGCGGCAATCCCGGGCGCCACGAGATCGACGATACCCAGGAACTAAACTACAACGCGATCGCTCAGGCCATTGCTGACCTAGGGTTCGACGGATACTTCGCCCACGAGTTCATCCCTGAGCGCGATCCGATGACCTCGCTGCGCCAAGCGGTCGACATCTGCAAAGTCTAGTAGTAGAGACGGCTACAGCTTTTTCCGGCGCCGAATACGCGCCCGACGGTCTCGCCGGCAATCCACCAGCCGAACATCAGAAGTTGCAGCGGCAACGTCGCGATGAGCTTGCCCCGATAACGTCCCCGCGCCCAGAACCGCCGAGACCATCGCGCCAGTAACACGAACGGCAGCAGCGGGGCGGCGCAGGCACGCATCCAACGAGCGGCAAACGACAATTCGGCCGAACTCATCGCGCCGTAGCAACGCCCGTGATCGAAGCGTCGAAGAAGATAGTCCGAGAAGTCGATCGTCTTATCGAGATCCACCATCATTTTGGGCTCAATGAGCAACGTCTCACCCAACGCCCGCAACCGGTCATTGACAAACGTTTTCCACAGCTCCGGCGAACGCGGCTCGTCGCCTTCGAACAGCGCCGATCGTTTGTACGAGACGTTGCAACCCGGCAGCAGTTCCATGCCTTGCTTTTCCATTGGCGGCAAGAACATCCCATATTCGTTGATGTATAGAGCCCAATCGAGCAATCCGCGCTTCGCCGCGCCGTCCAGGTCGACCGGTCCGCCGATAGCCTGGTTCGCGTGTATCCGGTGCGTTTCGCGGACTCAATCCACCCAGCCGTTCGCCAGGATGGAATATGGATCGAGAATCGCCACTACGTCGCCTGTTGCCTGGCGCAGAGCCGCTGCGCGCAGCACGTGCAGAGCGGCCGGGGTTGGGTAGCTGATCGATTCGATTCGCGCTGCGTGAGAGGCCAGCTCTTCCGCCAACGCTGGATGCCCGCCGAACGCGACGATCACCTGCACGTCGCCATCCGCCTGCGCCAATAGGCTGTCTAGGCAGCGCTTGATCGGCGTGTCGGAGCCATTGCCGGCGATGATGACGGAGAGCTGCATTAGCGGGTCCCGGCAATGCGCTCTAGCTCCGCGAATACCTTATCGGCGACCGTGCTCCAGCGATGCTGCTTCGCTCTTTCCACGCCAATTCGCGAACAACCGGCACGCAACTCGTCGTCGTTTAGTAACTGTTCGATGGCCGCCGCCATCGCGTTTTCATCTAGCGGATCGAACAGCACGCCCGCGCCGCCGACGACTTCCGGCAGCGCCCCCGCGTTGCTCGCGGCCACTGGGGCGCCGCAAGCCATGGCCTCGGCCGCAGGCAGTCCGAACCCTTCGTCAGGCGACGGTAGAACCAGCATGCGCGCCGCGCTATACAGTGCCGCCAACGTTTGGTCGTCCACGTAGCCGGTAAATACGACGCGCTCCTCGAGCCCGCAGTCACGAATCGTGCTGCGTACCTTTTTGTGAGCGCTATAGAAGGAGTCACGATCGACTTCACCCGCTAGCACGAGTCGCCAGTCTGTTGCTCCCCGATCCGCGAGCAAACGCAAGCTGCGGATCAGCGCCGCCAAGTTCTTGTGCGGGCTAATCCCTCCGACGTAAAGCAAAATCGGTTCGTCAGCCGCGATCCCAAACTGTTCGCGCGCCGCGGCCTGCTTCGCTATATCTTGCCGCTGGAATCGTTCGTCCACGCCTTCGCCAATCACCACAATCTCGTCGCTGTTGCGGCCGAACTCTTTGGCGATTCGTAACCTCGCATTTTGTGACACGGTCGCGATCTTATTGGAGGAGCGTAGCGCCGCCTGCACCTTTTGATTCCACAGCCAACGAGCTGTCGTCGAAGCGAAGATCTGGTCCGGGTGCGTCTCGGCGATCACGTCGTGGATCGTGACCAGCGTCGGAATATCCGACGGCACGGGGAAGAACGAATAGACCGCCGGAAAGAAGATCACATCCGGCTCGAGCCGAACCACCGCTTGCCGGAATCGCCACAAGTCGATCAAGCTGCGCGAACTTTCCGCCGATGCTGCTTCAATCGGCGCCTCCGAGACTTGCACCGTGCACACTTCGACCCCAGCCGGGAATTCAGCAGACGCTGCCGTCTGTTCATCGACTACCAAGACTAGCTCGCGGTCCCCTCGGGCAGCAGCCATCGCTGCGACCAACTCACGCGTAAATCGTCCAAATCCGCGCCGGTTGTTCCAGCACGTCGCATCAACGGCAATCTTCATGCTCTAGGTCCCTAGATAGGCCTTCCTAGAGCGTGCCACGAAACCCATGCCGGAAGAGTGTCCACACACTTTTGCGGACGGCGACGGGCGCTCTAAGATCGAACGACAGGTGGCAAGGACCCCAACAGTAGCTAGGCCAACAAAGCTTCGACTACATTGCCATGCACGTCCGTGAGCCGGAAGTTGCGGCCTTGGAACTTGTAAGTCAACTTGGTGTGGTCCACGCCTAGCGTGTGCAAGATCGTCGCATGCAGATCGTGGACGTGCACTGGATTATCGACGATGTTGTAGGAGTAGTCGTCCGTCTCGCCGTAGCTGATGCCGGGCTTGATGCCGCCGCCGGCCATGAAAATCGTGAAGCAGCGCGGATGATGATCGCGGCCGTAGTTGTCGGCCGTCAATTTGCCCTGGCTGTAGACCGTGCGACCGAATTCGCCGCCCCACACGACCAGCGTGTCTTCGAGCATGCCGCGCTGCTTGAGGTCAGTGATCAGGCCCGCACACGCTTGGTCGACGTCCTTGGCCTGCCCCGGTATCTGCTTCGGCAGATTCGAATGCTGATCCCAACCACGATGGAAGAGCTGGATAAAGCGCACGTCGCGCTCAGCCAAGCGCCGTGCCAGTAAACAATTCGCCGCAAACGAACCCGGCCTGCGGGCGTCCTCGCCGTAGAGATCAAAGGTGCTGTCAGGCTCCGAGGAAAGATCGGTCAGGTCCGGCACCGACGCTTGCATGCGGTAAGCCATCTCGTACTGCGCGATTCGCGTCGAGATCTCCGGATCGCCGAATTCCTGCAACTGGAGTTGGTTCAGACGCCCCACGTCGTCAATAAAGCGACGCCGCGCCTGCGAGCTGAAGCCTTCCGGGTTCGAGAGGTACAACACCGGGTCGCCGATCGAGCGGAACTTGATGCCTTGGTAGGTCGTGGGCAAGAATCCGCTGCCCCACTGCCGCTCCGCCAGCGGTTGATCGTTGGGGTTGCCCGAACCTTGCGAAATCATCACGACGAACGCCGGCAAGTCGCGGTTCTCGCTGCCCAGCCCGTACGCTAGCCACGATCCGATCGACGGTCGCCCAGCCAACTGAAAACCGGTCTGGAAGAACGTGACCGCAGGATCGTGATTGATCTGCTCGGTGTACATCGACTTAACGAAGCACAACTCGTCCGCCACGCCCGCCAAATGCGGCATCAGGTCGCTAATCCATGCTCCCGACTGCCCGTGCTGCTTGAAGTCAAACATCGACGGAGCCACTGGAAAGCTCGCCTGCCCAGCCGACATCTCCGTCAGTCGCTGACCCTTGCGTACCGAATCCGGCAAGTCCGTGCGAAGCAGTTCCTTCAGCCGCGGCTTATAGTCAAACAGTTCGATCTGAGACGGGCCGCCCGACTGGAAAAGATAGATCACTCGCTTGGCCGTAGGCGCAAAGTGCGGCAGCCCCGGCAGGCCGACCGAATCCGCGGCCTGCAGGTCATCGCTCATCAGGCTCCCCAGCGCGGCGGCGCCCAAGCCGAGAGCAGACTTGCCGAAGAAGCAGCGTCGGGTCAAAAGATTTCTTGTGTCTTGAAACTCCATCGTCTTACTCCTTCGTTACGGCCGTGTCTAGATTCAGAATCAAGCTAGCGATCGTGGAATAGGCCGCCAGCGCGCTCGGGTTCAGCTGCTCATCGCGCGGCGATTCGCCCTGCGCCAAGTATTCCAGCGCCGCGTCTGGATCCGAGCTAAACAGATCGCGGTAGTAGTTGTAGCTCCCCAGCAAGATCTCGCTCGCTTCCTCGCTTGGCGGTTGCGCCGTCACGAGCCGCATGGCGAAAGAAATGCGCTCCGCCGGTGACGCGCCGCCCTCGTGCATCATGCGCTCGGCTATCTTGCGCGACGCTTCCAAATAAGTCACATCGTTCATTAAGTTCAACGACTGCAGCGGCGTATTGGTTCGTGCCATACGCACCACACACGCCTCGCGCGTCGGCGCATCGAAATTCGTCATCATCGGCGGCGGCGAAGTGCGCTTCCAGAAGGTGTAAACGCTGCGCCGATACAACGCGTCTCCGCTGTCGGCCTTGTAGTCGCTCCCGCCAGTTAGCTCAGTCCACAATCCCGCAGGCTGATAAGGCTTTACCGAAGGTCCGCCGATCTCGTCAACCAGCAAACCCGAAATCGCCAACGCTTGGTCGCGAACCATCTCCGCCGGCAGGCGAACGCGCGGGCCGCGAGCCAGCAAGCGATTGTCGGGATCCTGTTCCAACAGCTCAGGCGTTATCCGCGACGACTGCTGATACGTCGCGCTCATCACGATCGTCTTCTGCAACTGCTTTATGTCCCAACCGCTGCCGATGAATTCCGTCGCCAGCCAATCGAGCAACGCCGGATGCGAAGGCGCTTCGCCCTGTGAACCAAAATCTTCCGTCGTGCGCACGATGCCCATGCCGAAGTACAGCTGCCAGAAACGGTTCACCGCAACTCGCGCCGTTAACGGATTCTGCGCGTCGACCAACCACCTAGCCAGACCCAGTCGATTGTTAGCGCTGTCCGTATTCATCGCCGGCAAAGCCGCCGGCGTCGCGGCGAAAACCTCCTCGCCCGGCTGATCGTACGCGCCGCGCCGCAACAAGTGCGTCTCATGCGGCGTACGATCATCCTGCATCACCATCACCGTCGGCAATTCTGCCACCATGCGCCGACGTTGCAGCTGCAGCTCACGTAGCTCCTCGTTCAGCGCGCCCAACTGCTTAGGCGCATAACGATCCAAGAAAGCTTGGCGCAACTTCTTCGCCTGCGCCTCGCTGCGGTTCTGCGCCGGGATAGCTGCGATGTCGTTCAAAGATTCCGCCGACGCCAACACCGCGGCCTCTGGTTCGCTCACTTCCGCCCTGTAGAGCCGGACCTTCGCAATCCGCCCCTCAAACCGCATGCCCTGTCCCGCGCCAATCCGCAGCGGCTCCTTGGCGGCGAACGGCTGATTCATATAGTCCAGGTGCGCCGTCGTCTTGAGCAGCTTGCCATTGAGATAGAACTTCGTGTTGTCAGCGAGCCGCGAGCCGTCCGTCGTGAGCGTCACATGCGACCACTGGTTCAGCGGCACGGTCTCTTCGCTCTCGATACGTATGCCGTCGTCGAGCCAACGCTGAATCACACTGGCATAGAGATGGCCGTCGTTGAGCGAAAACGTGAATCCCTGGCCTTGCTCCTCATCCACCGCGCGGCTCACAATCGCGCCCGTCGAAGCCGTGGGATAGATCCACGCCGACAGCGTAAAGGCATCGAAGAAGCCGAAGTTGGCCACATTGCCCGCTTGGATGTAGCGCTTGCCGTCAAATTCGCCGACTTCGCCCCCCAGCCCTTCGGTGTAGGTCGCCTCGCCGTCCTGCCACTCGGGCGGCCCCGACGACACGTTGCCGCCGACCGGACCGTTGCTCATTAAGTAGCGATACCGCACCGATTGCGGCGGGTCCGGCGTGACCACAGCATCCAGCCCGCCGTCCAACGGCAGCTCTACGGCAAGCTCGTAAGGCGGCGCCCAGTCCACGCGCTCTTCGCCCGCTAGTGTTTTCTCCCACTCAGCTTGCCGCCGAGCCGTCTCCGCCTGCGCGGCATCTACCTTTCGCTGCGCCTCAGCTAGCTTGGCTTCCAGCGCATTCAATTCGGCTTCTTGCTCGACGGTCGGCGCTGTGATCAGCGGCGGCGAGTTGCCGTACTTAAACGCCTTGCCGCGCTCCGGCACCTGGTTGAAGTACGCAAACATCTGGTAGAACTCCTTCTGCGTGAAGGGGTCGTACTTGTGGTTGTGGCAGCGTGCGCAGCCCAGGGTCAGCCCGAGCCAAACCGTCGAAGTCGTTTCCACCCGATCGACGACGTATTCCACCGCGTACTCTTCGCCGATGATGCCGCCCTCGCCATTGCCGCGATGGTTGCGGTTGAAACCGGTGGCGATAATCTGCTCGCGCGTCGGATTCGGCAACAAGTCTCCGGCGAGCTGTTCAATTGTGAACTGGTCGTAAGGCATGTTGCGGTTAAATGCCCCAATCACCCAGTCGCGCCAGCGCCACATCGAGCGCTCGGCATCCGTCTGGTAGCCGTTCGTGTCGGCATATCGGGCCGCATCCAACCAACGCACTGCCATCCGCTCGCCGTAATGCGGCGAGTTCAAGAGCCGGTCCACGACTTTTTCATAGGCGCCCGGCGACTGGTCGCTGACGAACGCATTCACCTCGGCCAGCGTCGGCGGCAAGCCCGTCAGATCCAACGATACGCGCCGGATCAGCGCGCGCCGATCCGCGGCAGGCGACGGCTTCAGCCCTCGCCGATCAAGCCGTTCGAGAACGAAATTATCGATCGCATTCTTGGGCCAAGCCGGGTCGCTCGCCGCCGGCGTCTCAGGCCGCGTCTGAATCACGAACGACCAGTGCCCCTGCCAGGCCGCACCCTGTTCCACCCAACGCGTCAGCACGTTGATCTCGGCGTCGGTCAGCTTGGCGTGACCCGCGTATGCTGGGGGCATGCGCCGCGCCGGGTCGTCGGAGGTAACTCGCAGGATCATCTCGCTGCGTCCCGGGTCTCCTGGAACAATCGCGAAACGCCCGCCCATGTCCGCCTTCGCCCCGGCTTCGGTGTCGAACCTCAACCCGCTCAGCCGCTTCGTCTCATCCGGGCCGTGGCAGGTGTAGCAGCGCTCCGAGAGTATGGGCCGCACGTCGCGGTTGAACTGCACCTGGGCCGCGAGCGGCAGGGCTAGGCAAGCAACGGCGGCAAAGAGGGAAACGAATCGCATCAATTGACTGCGCATGGCTGGCCACTATCCTACACCCGCAGCAGGTCTCACAGCCCCCACGACACGTACTTGATCTCCGTATACTCGTGCATCACATACCGTCCACCCTCGCGGCCAATGCCCGATTGCTTCACGCCGCCAAACGGCGCCTGGGCGGTTGACGGCGTGCCGTCGTTCGCGCCGACGATACCGTATTCCAGCCGTTCCGCCACGCGCATCAATCGTGACGCGTCGCGCGTGTAGAAATACGACGCCAACCCGTAAGGCGAATCGTTGGCCCACTCGACGGCCTCGTCCTCATGCCTGAACCGCCGCAATGGGCTGACCGGACCAAACGTCTCTTCGCAAGCCATCGTCATGTCCGGGGTGAAGTCCTCGACAATCGTCGGCATGTAGAAGCGGTCGGCCATACCCTCGACCTTGGCCCGCTTCCCGCCGGTGCGCAGCTTGCCGCCCTTCTCGAGCGCGTCGCTCACGTGCCGCTCCACCTTCTCTATCGCCGGATCGTCAATCAACGGCCCCACCTCGATGCCTTCCTCTAGCCCCGAGCCGATGCGCAGCGCTTCGACCGCTGCGGTCAGTCCGGCCACGAACTCGTCATAGATGCCTTGCTGCACGTAGAAGCGATTCGGGCAAACGCAAGTCTGGCCCATATTGCGGTACTTGCTGGCCATCGCGCCCGCGACCGCCGCTTTCACGTCGGCATCGTCGAAAACCAAGAACGGCGCGTGCCCGCCTAACTCCAACGAAAGCCGCGTCACGTTCTGGGCCGACTGTTTGATCAGGATCTTGCCGACCTCCGTCGAGCCGGTGAACGAGACCTTGCGAACCGCCGGATTCGAGAACAATTCTTCGCCGATCGCCGCCGCATCGCCCGTCACGACGTTCATCACTCCCGGCGGCAGACCTGCCTCAAGAGCGATCTCCGCCAAGGCGATCGCCGACAACGGCGTCTGCTCGGCGGGCTTCACCACCATCGTGCAGCCGCAAGCCAATGCCGGTCCCAACTTGCGCGCAATCATCGCCGAGGGAAAGTTCCAGGGCGTAATGCACGCCGTCACGCCCACCGGCTGACGCATCACCAAGATGCGCTTGTTCTCCGCCGACGCCGGAAGCAGCTCGCCATCGAGCCGTTTGCCTTCCTCCGCGGCCCAGTCGATGAACGAGGCGGCGTAGGCAATCTCGCCGCGCGCCTCCGCCAACGGCTTGCCTTGCTCGCGAGTCATCAGCTCCGCCAACGGTTCCTGGCGTTCGAGCATCAGGTTAGCGATGCGCCTCAGGATCTTGCCGCGGTCGAACGCGGTTCTGCTGCGCCACTCCGGCAGCGCTTCCGTCGCCGCAGTTACAGCCCGGCGCGCCTCGGCGGCCCCGCCGTTGGGGACCGAAGCGATTTTTTCGTTTGTCGCGGGATTCGTAACGTCGATCTCTTCGCCGGATCCGGAGATCCATTCAGAGCCAATCAAATTGCGGTCTTGCATACGGACCTTAGCATCGCAAATCCGCTAGTCGGCGTCGAAGCGCACACGGGCCCGCGCTAGCGGTTGGCTTCTTTGCGAGCCTGGCGCAGCACCGAAACGACAACCAATAACGTCAACGCCGCGACGACGGCGAGCGCCGCGGTTTGCATCTGCGGGTCGAGCGCTTCCAGCGCTTCGCCAAAAAAGTAGCCGACTGGCGCGACGATCGCAGTCCAAACAATCGCGCCGGCAATGTTCCATAAGAAGAACTTCTTCGCCGGCATGCCGCCAACGGCGCAAACCGCGGGAATCCAAATGCGCATGCCCCACATGAAACGACCGAACAGCAGCAACGGCCCGCCGCGCTTATTGAGCCAGCGTTCGATACGCAGCAACCGCGGATCGCCGCCAGCCTTCTTTAGCACCCACGCGCGGCCCTTCCACTTGGCTAGATGAAACATGCCTTCGGCAACCAGGAACGTGCCAAGAAATGAGCAAATGACGACGACGCCGAACGACATGTGGCCGCGTTGCGACAACACCGCCCCAGCGACCAACGCCCCTTCACCCTCAATCGCGGCCACCACGAAGATCATCAGGTAGCCGAAACGCAGGTAGAACTCTTCCAAGGCCGATTATACGAGTTGATTGAAGCTGGGTCTGGACTCCCTCCGGGCCGTTACCGCTTCGGGGATACGCTGACCTGAAGTATTTACCGCTTTGCACTCCGCGGGCCTCGTAAACTTGGTTCATGCTTCGCAATTTGCTCCTCGTCTTCTCGCTGGCTCTAACTCCGTTGGCCGCGCACGAGACTCCCACGATCAACGCTGTCGTCAGCGCCGCGGGGGTTGTTACTGACGTATCTCCCGGAGGCATCGCCACGGTCTGGGGCCTGGACTTTTCCTTTGAGGCGCTCGGTGCGGAGGGTCTTCCGCTTCCCGTCAAGATCGGTGAGACGAGCGTAACGATCAACGGGGTCGAGTGCCCGCTGTTCTATGTCTCCGAGTTCCAAATCAACTTGCAGATTCCCCTTGAGACGCCGACGGATATCGAGGTTGTATTGCTGGTCGAACACGAGGGACTCGTCAGCGAGCCCTTCACGCTGATTGTCCGCACGGACGCGATTTCGGTATTTACGTATGAGCGCGTGCCGCAGTCCGGCGTTTTCGAGCCAGTTGTGTTGCACGCGGACGGCGTGACGCTGGTTACGCCCGAGAATCCCGCAAAGACGAATGAGGTGCTGGTGATCTACGCGACAGGGTTTGGACCGCTGCTTAACGGACCGTTGACCGGCATGCCCGCCCCCTTCCCGCCCAACGACTCGCTGACCGTCGCCTTGCCTGCCGCAATCTACTCGACGAACCAGGCCGGTTCTGGTTTGACCGTGCAGTACTCAGGTTTAGCGGCGGGATTCGTCG
>JAQCLD010000026.1 GCA_027592785.1 Acidobacteriota bacterium | reverse complement strand
CGAGACCCTGCTCCCACTGCAGTGGAGCCCCTGGCCGTATCTCGCCTAGCCAAGGATCTTCTGATTCAGTTGTAGCATGGGCGTCCTAATTTTCTGGAGAGGGGGCCGTTGCCCCGCTGAGTGATGTGGCGCCGAACGGCCTCCACAACCACACGAGCCATTCTTGGCGCAGTACGTGTGGCGGTGGTATGCCACACTTGCGGGGCTGTCCCGGATAGCGCCCGGATAGCCTAGATCGTAAGGACAATAGAATATTCCTCGCTCATGGACGAACACCCAGCCTTTAGGCTTGCCGCCTACTTTTTTGTAATTCTGAACCCGTTCTCGCAGACGTTGTTTCTGTGGGAGCTGATGAAATCGCGCACTTCGAGAGAGTTTGCCGGCATTTACGGCCGTGCGAGCCTGCTGAGTTTGGGAGTGTACGCGCTGTTCGCCGTCACCGGGGAGTATCTGTTCGTCAACGTCTTCCAGGTGAGGATCGATGCGTTCCGTATCTTTGGGGGGCTGATCGTCTTCATCGTGTCGGTCCGCTACTTCACGCACGGCGGGGGCAGGGCACAGTTCTTCCAGGGCGATGCGACCGAATTGGCAACGAGTATTTCGATTCCATTCATGGTTGGTCCGGCAACGATCTGGACGAGCATACTCATCGGCCGCACGTTGGCGACCCCGTTCGACATCGCCGTTATCGCCGGCGTACTCACGTTGAACTTCGCCATCGTAGCGCTGACCCAGCTGGTCGTCGCGCGGATGGGCGAGAAGCGAGGCACGCTATTGGGCGCCTACTTTACGATCTTGATGCGTACTAGCGCCTTGTTCATCGGCGCGATTGCCATCGAGATGATTCTCTCGGGGCTGGAGAGCGCTAGCGAAGTCTTTCAGCGACCGCCGGCCAGCGGCCCATGATCCTTCTGAGTTTCGGTTTCTTCCTGCGGGGGCAAAGGGCAAAGGGGACGAGGCAAAGGGGGAGGCAAAGGGGAGGGAGCCCAAAGCTGCCTTGTGAAGGAATGACGATTCACGACATAATCCGAGAAGCAGGTTCAAACTACAAAGAGACTGCTAGAGCGTTCTTTATTGGTCCGCAACCGTGGGCGGATGGCGCGTATCTACACAGGATTCACAAACCGGCGGAACCGAACGTTCGAGTAGAACTGTCCCGCACGTTGGGGTTTCCCGCATCGCTCGATAAGCATTTCGAGTATTGCAACGGAGGCGTGCTTTTTTCAGCCAGCCCTATCTGCTTAGGCATCAACCTCTTGGGCTGTGTTCCAGCAGGGCTGCGGCACAATCGCTCTGAGTTCGACCAGCCGCCCTCTGACATTCGCCTTCTCAATCTCCAGCCAAGAGATTATGTTGCCATTGCGTATTATGGCGCGGACCTGTCGCTCGTCCTGGTCAGTCGACGTGATGAAACAGTGCGCTGCTGTTACGGTAAAGACGCGGGTACAGTTCGCTGTGAATGGGATAGTATTGAGACCTGGCTTTCGAGCGAGATTGACCGGATTTCCTCATTGTTTCGTTCCGATGGGTCTTGTCTGGTCCCATGCGACGATCTGTTGCCGCCGGCTCAGTCGAGCAAGCTTGTAGACCCGGCTCTAGCCGACAGCGATCCACCGCGCACAGAGCAGGGGCTCAGCTCCGCATTTCCTGTGCCGATCCCACCTGATTACCGACGATTGCGCGGGGATCGCATTTGGCCGCACGCAGGTATCACCGTATACCCACTGACTGAAATAGCAGCAAGACAGGTCGGATACGGCTACTCGCCGGATGGTCAGAGTTTAGTTGGACCTCGCGGTTGGCAGCGAGATTGGCTGGTGATAGGTCACGAGGACCTATGCGGAGATCCTATTTTCTTGAACGTGGCAGAACCTGCGTTGCCCGTGTTCACCTCCGCACACGGTGAGGATTCATGGGAGCCAGATCTGATCTCGCGGTCAGCCGAGGTCTTTTTTGAGTCGATGGATCTCTTGGAGAAGGCACAGAACGGAATCTTGTCGGCCGCAGCGGTGCTTTCCAAGATTTCCGAGATGCACTCCTGTGAAGACGCCCGCCGCGAAGAACCGGACATCGAGTTCTGGTCAGTTCCGCTGGAGTCACCGGAGAGCTAAGGCCCAAAAAGGGGACGGGAAGCCCAAAGCTGGTCATAAGATAAGCGCAGTGATGCGAACGGCAGCACTGCTGACGCTTGGCGTGATGGTCTTGTGGGCACAAGGCGGCCCGACGGCCCGCGTTGTGGATGGGCTCGCTTACGTCTGGATTGAGCCGGGATCGTTCTTAAGGGGCTGCGCCGAGGACGATAGCGAGTGTTTCGCCTGGGAGCCGCCGGCGCATGAGGTCACCGTCCAAGGCTTCTGGATTGGGCGGACCGAGGTGACTGCCGCGGCTTACGCAGACGACGGCGGTAATCTGCCCGCGGCGAACGTGAGCTGGCACGCTGCAAGGCGCTACTGTGCCTCCGTTGGGATGAGGTTGCCCAGCGAGGCGGAGTGGGAGTTTGCAGCGAAGTCCGGCGCCGCGCTGGAAGACGTCGCCTGGTACGACGGCAATAGCGAAGACCGCGCGCACGAGGTCGCCCAGAAAGGCGCGAACGCCTATGGCCTATACGACATGCTCGGGAATGTTTGGGAATGGGTTGAGGACGCCTATGAGGAGGACGCGGCGAAGCGCCTGCTCAAGGGCGGATCGTTCTACAACGTTGCGCGAGACTTGAGGCCGCCGAACCGCCTGTGGGCAACGCCGGAAACCGCACATCGGAATATGGGATTCCGTTGCGCGGGAAGATGAGGCCGCCCCGCGCAACGTGTGCCGGGTAATCGTGGACAGCCACGGGTGGCAGTCCCCTAGGGTCATCGTTAGGCCTTTAGGCCCGGTTACCGGAGGGGCTCCTAAACCCGGCTGAAGATTGAGTCGCTGAGTGTGCCGGTGCTGTCGGAGAACGACTCTTCCTCAACGCCTAACGAGTGCAGGATGCTGAGGTACACGTTCGACATGCGCGTCTGGCCGTCACGCCAATAGGCGCCGTGCTTGAGGCCCATGTTGGCGCCGCCGGCGACCAGAGTCGGCAGGTTGACCGACGTGTGCGTGGTGCTGGCGCCGCTGCCGTACAGGACTATCGTGTTGTCGAGGACGCTGCCTTGGCGATCTTGGTAAGAGTTCATCTGCCCGAAGAAGTGCGCTAGCTGTTGGCTCAAGAACTGATCGTACTTGGCGAAGTCCAGCTGTCCTTCCGCATCGGTTGCGTGCGAGAGATTGTGGTGCGTCTTGGAGAGTCCCAGTTTGAGCGGGAAGGTGTCGCTGATGCCCATGCCGTCTTCGCGGTTGAGCATGAAGGAGACCGAGCGCGTGATATCAGCATCGAAGGCGAGCGCGATGAGGTCGAACATGGCGCGGTAGTATTCCGCGGGCTCGCCCTCGGAGTTCGCTTCCAGGTTGAGATGCGCATAGTCCTGCTTCTTAAGCGGGATGTCGATCCATTGCTCAGAGGCGATCAGGCGGGACTCGACTTCATTGAGCGAGGTCAGGTACTGATCCATCCGCTCGCGATCGGACTTGCCGAGTTGTTTGTCGAGGGCCCGGGCGCTCACGGAAACGGCGTCGGCTAACTTAATGCGGCGCTGCAACTGATCGCGTTGCGACTGAAGCGAGGCGCGGTCGGCGCGGAACAGCCGATCGAAGATTCGACGCGGATTGTTTTCCGCCGGAACCGGACGGCCTTGGAGGCTATAGGAGATGGTGCCAGTACGGGATAGGAATCCTGTGCCGGCATCGATCGACAGCACCAAGGACGGCTGCCTGCAGTGCTGCTTGGTGTGCAGCGCAACGACTTGATCGAGAGCGACGGAGTTGTAGACTTCCCGCTCGGGGATGTACAAGGGGGCTCCGGTGAGCCACATGTCCGAACAAGTGTGCGGGTCGGCCTTCGGTCCGCTGGGGTGGTAGAGCCCGCCGAGGAAACTGAGTTGATTGCGGAAGGGGCTTAGCGGTTCTGTCGACTTGCCGAAGACGAATTGACCGTCCTTCTCGGCCCTGGGAAACCAACTCCATTCATCGAGGCGATTTTCCTCGCGCGGCAGAGACATGCCGTTAGCGGTGTATATCGCGCAGAACCGTCGAGGGGCCTGCTCGGCGACCTCGGCGCCCATCGCGTCCAGAACGGGCAATGCGAGAGCCATGCCGCCCATCCCTCTGATGAAGGCTCGCCGGTCGATCTTCAGGGAATGTCTCATAGGCCTCCGTTACTTCTCGAGAAACATCTCGCTGTGGACGACGTACTGGATCAAGTCCTGCATGCGGTAGCCGTCCGCTCTTAATTTTAACCCGTCTTCTTTCAGCGAGTTGAGCTCATTGTACGTCAAGGTTCGGCCGTTGGCGTAGGTCGACAGGTGCTTGAGTACGCTGAAGGCGACCTGGTCGATGCGATCCTCACTGAGGTACTTCTTCAAATCGTTCACGCCGGATACCTGGCTACCGTCGGGCAACGTGGAGGATGCGTCGGCGGGCTCGCGCTTGAGACGTCCACCGGCGTCAAACTCCTCGAGGGCCACGCCCCAAGGGTCAATCGTCGTATGGCATTGCATGCAGCCGGTAATGCTGCGATGTTGTTCGAGCCGTTGACGCAGCGTGAGGCCCTCTGTGTCGGCCTTGAGGTTGGGCACGTTCGGCGGTGGGTCGTCGGGCGGCTCGGCGATGATCTTGCGGGCCATCCACGCTCCACGCTTGACCGGGTTCGATTCGCGTCCGTCGGACAGGCCAGCCATGAACGCCGCTTCGCTGAGCAGGCCGCCTAATTCACGACGGCCGTGAACGACGGGAACGAACTGGAAACCGCTGTCTGTCTTGCCGGTCAGATCGTAATAGTCGGCGGTGACCTCGTTAGCGAGCACGATGTCGGACGAGATCAGGTTGCTGGCCGGCAGGTTTTCGCGAATCAAATATTGCACAAGCTCGATCGGCTCTTGGCGGAGTTGCGTACGCACAGGCCGGGTGAGCTTCGGATACTTCTGGCGGTCGGGTTCAACAACATCGAACTTCTCTAGGTTGAGCCACTGCGGCGTGAATTCGTTGGTGAACTCGGAGAAGCGCGGATCGGCGATCATGCGCTGGACTTCGGTTTCTAGATGATCGCGCAACGTGCCGGCGGCGGCCAACTGCAACGTGGCTTCGTCGGGCGGCCCGTTCCACAGGAAGTAAGAAAGCTTGGAGGCTAGCTCATAGTCGTCAAGCGGCTCCGGCAAGGCCGAGGAGCTGGCCTCGACCAGAAACAGGAACTGCGGCGAAGCGAGAGCGACTTGCAGGGCTTCTTTGATGCTCTCTTGAAAGCCGCGACCCTGCCCCAGAGATCGATCGAAGACAGCGACAAGAGCGGCCTGCTCGGGTTCGGTTACGGGACGCCGGTAGGCGCGCGTGGCGAAGCTGCGAATGATTTCGCGGGCATAGGCCGCTGTGTCGGATTTGCGTTCGAACTCGCCAAAGATATTGGTGTGGGTCGGCGGCGGCCAGGTATCCAAAAGCGGCCCCTCGAATTCGACGGAGCGAACGACCAAACGGGGCATGTCTCGACCGTCGGTGTATTCGCTGCGAACGCCGATCTCGTGGAAGCCCGCTAGATAGTTGACGTTGTCCTTTTCCTCATCAGGGCTGGGGAAATCGCTGATGGAGCCTTCGAAGACGAAACGAGCGAGTTGAGTGTTGGGCACGGCCTGGGGAGGACCGACGGCCACCAGCGTGCTGCCGCAATCGCGGCGCAGGCCCAGATGGACGCCCAAACGCGGCACGCGTGCCTCCAAGGCGGCGACACGCCGCGCCAGATCGCTGCTGGGGCTGAGCGGCGTCAGCACTACGCGGTCCAGAGCCTTGAGTCCGTCGTGCTGGGCCTCGATTCGCAGCGGACCTGGCTCAAGCCTTAGCGCCACGAAGGCGGGTCGTTCGAGCGTACCGGGGAACTTGCGGTCGCCGAGCGTCAAATCCACATCTTGCTCCAGTACGGGGGGCGGCAGGGCAAGCGACCGGCCGGGCTGCAAGACGGCTTGCAACTCCGCATCTTCCAGGGCTCGTTTGTAGACGCGTACTTCATCGATTTGGCCTCGGAAGAATGAGGTATACGAAACGCGTCCGATGTGGAAATCGACAGGGTTGTCGAGGTTCGCGGCGCCAACCTCGCCGACCGCGACGGGGTAACCGTTGACGTAAAGCTTGGCTTCCCCTTTGTCGCGCCGCACGACCGCGGCAACGTGCTGCCAAGCGCGGGCGCGGATGACTCCCCGCGGAGAGCGCACCGAGCCGTTGGTCTTTTTATCGGGACCGACCGTAGCGAGCTCCAACCCGCCCCGGCCGCCGGACGTGCTCAGGCGCCAACCGGCGTTCTGATCAAAGGCCCCGGCGACGACTATACCGGCGCCGCGCAACTGGGTCGGGTGAATCCAGGCCGACACCGTGAAGTCGCCGGCGCCGACGTTCATCTGCTCTTGGTGCGGCACGACGACCGAATCATCTTCGCCGTCGAGCGACAGCGCTTTGCCGAACGGCGAATCGACGAGCTGCGTGTCGCCCTCCAAAGTGACGCCGTCAGCGGTGTCGAAGGACCAAGCGCCGGCAACATCTTGCTCGAGCTTGGAAGCATCGGCTGCGGAGGGGATGACCGGCTCGACCTCATGAATGTCGACTTGGTAGACGCCGGCCTTAGCGATCTGGACGGTTTGGGGAGTGCCAGGATCTCCGCTTGTCGTCACCGCCCCGGGGGCGTCCCTGGGCTGTGCCGGCACGTCGGAGTCGAGCATGAGGCCGTCGTTGTACTTCGCGGCGGTGACGGTGACGCGGAAACGTCCGTGGTCAGGCAGTTCGCGCAAGGAGATCTTGAAGTTCGCGTGCGGCCCATACGTACTATCGATTCCGAATAATTCGGTGGTGGGAATTGCGGGGCGCAGCAACAGGCCTTCGGGGACGGTGCTGTAGGCGCTGCCCTTGGGGTAACCAGCGCTGCCGCGCAGGTCGGCGAAGACCGCGTGATAAATGCTGTCGAAGTCTCGCCAGCCGCGGACGGTAGCGTTGCCTTCGTATCCCTCGATGAACCGGAACTTGGTCCGCATATGAAACGGATCGAAGGCGAACGGCTTGTTCGGCGTCAGTTCGGTGACCAGGACGTCCGAGGTTTCGAGCAGCTCGCTGCCTGCCCCGAGGATCAGCTTTTCAGTCAGTGGATCGGGATTGACTCCGGCGCCGAGGTCGACGCGGAAGTTCTGTATCGATGGTTTCGAGTCGGGATCGACCATCGACCGCGTTAACGCTTCTTCGGCAACCTCGAAGTAAGCCTCCATCAACAGCGCGGAGGTTTGCAGCGTTTCCGTATTGTTAACGAAGCCGTCCTTGGAGACGGCGTCGGGCGGCAGAGCGTCGGTGAGGTTGTCGCCTAGCGACAGCAGATCGCGCAGGGTATTGCGGTATTGCGAAACGGTGAGCCGGCGCACGATGCCGTTCTTGAGCGTGGGACGGGTGCGCGCGATGTTCAGGGCCTCGGTGATCCAACCGTCCATGACCCGGCGGTCGGCATCGCTCGGTTGCGGCATGGCTGCCGGCGGCATCGTCTGGTCAACGATGCGTTTCTGCACGACTTCCCATAGGCGAACCTGGCGATCACTGAGTGAGGCGTCGAGCTGGTCGAGGCGCACGCCGGATGTGGGCAGATCAGCGTTGTGACAAACGACGCAGTTCTGGGTCAGGAACGGCTTTACTTGTTGGTCGAAAGAAGTTCGGAGTGCTTGCTCAGCGCTATCGGCAGCTTGGGCAGACCCCTGGCGGGCCGTCCAGGCGATCCCGGCCAAGGCAACAAGGAGGAGGGCGCCGATGGTTTGGAAGTGTCGCCGATGCATCATTGGAGTCCTATGGCGCCGCGAGCCTAGCCGGGCTGGAGCAGGCAGGACCTATTTTAGCTCACGGTTTTGGACCATGATGAGCAGGCCTCAGCGGTTTGCTACGCCAGCATCTGCTGCACGACTTGGCCTTCGACGTCGGTGAGCCGGAAGTCACGGCCCATGTGGCGGTAAGTCAGCTTGGTGTGGTCGAAGCCGGCGAGGTGCAGAATCGTCGCCTGCAGGTCGTGGACGTGTACTTTGTCGCGGGCAATGGTGAGAGCTAGCTCGTCGGTGGCGCCGATGACTTGGCCCCCTTTGATGCCGCCGCCGGCAAGCCACATGGAGAAGCCGTTGGGGTGGTGGTCGCGGCCGGCGGTGTCGAGGTCTTCGGGACGGCGGATATCGGCCAGGGACGTACGCCCGAATTCCCCTCCCCAGACGACGAGCGTGGAGTCGAGCAGGCCGCGCTGCTTGAGGTCTTTGATTAGAGCGGCGGCGGGCTGGTCGGTGGAGTCGCAGTTTTTCTTGAGATCGCGCTTGAGGTCTTGGTGTTGGTCCCAACTGGCGTGAGCGACGAGGACTACGCGGACGCCGCGTTCGACCATGCGCCGGGCGAGCAGACAGTTGGTGGCGTAGGCGTTCTTTGTTTCGTTGCCGACGCCGTAGGAGTCGAGGATGTGCTGCGGCTCGTTGGAAAAGTCGATGAGATCAGGCGCGGCCGATTGCATGCGGAAGGCAAGCTCGTAGCTCTGGATGCGTGAGGCGATCTCGACGTCGCCGGTGTGATCAAGTCGCTCTTGGTTGATATCGCGGATGGCGTCCAGGCTCAGGCGCTGCATCTCGTCGGTGATGCCGTCCGGATTAGTCAGGTAGAGAATCGGATCGCCGGCAGAGCGAAACGGTACGCCTTGATACGTCGAGGGCATGAAGCCGGAGGACCAATTGGACGTGCCGCCGGAGGTGCCGCGTCCCGAGCTGAGCACGACGAAACCGGGAAGGTTTTCGGACTCGCTGCCTAGGCCGTAGGTCAGCCAAGAGCCGATGGTGGGCCGTCCGAACAGCGGCGAGCCGCTCATTAGCAGCGATTGGCCGGGGTGGTGGTTGAAGGCGTCCGAGTACATCGAGCGAACCAGGCAGATGTCGTCGGCGATGGTGCGCGTGTGCGGCAGCCAGTCGGAAATTTCCATGCCGGACTGGCCGCATTTCTCGAACGTGCGTTCACTAGCCAGGACTTGGGCGTTCTTCTTGATGAAGGCGAGTTGCAGGTTGGCGGTCAACTCGGGCGGCAGCGATTGGCCGTGATACTTTTGCAGCACGGGCTTGGGATCGAACAGATCCATCTGGCTGGGCGCGCCCTCTTGGAACAAGAAGATGACGTTCTTCGCTTTGGGCGCAAAGTGCGGAGACTTAGGCGTCAGGGGATTCGCGCGTTCTTCAGCGCGCAGCAGATTGGCGAGCGCGAGCGTGCCGAGACCGGCGACGGACTGTTGCAGAAAGCCGCGGCGTGATTGGGTGCGCTGAAAGTCTCGCCAGTCCATCTTGTTATTCCCTCGTGATGAACTCGTCAGTGTTGATCAGTACGCGTGCGACCGCGGTCCAGGCGGCAGCGTCGGTGCGGTCGATTCCTTCTAGCGTGAGCGGGTACCACTTGGCCGGCAGGGCAACGTCGGAGTCGAGCAGTTTCTGCTGATCGCGATAGTGGACGGCCAGGCGCTGCTGTTCGGTCGCCGATGGAGTACGTCCCAGTGCTGTTTCGTAGGCGTATGCGAGGCGTGAGCCGAAGTCGGTGTCGGGTGATTCGAGCAGGATGCGCGTCGCTAGACCCTGCGCTGCCTCGATCAGCACAGGATCGTTCAACATATTGAGCGCTTGCAGCGGCGTGTTGGATCGTTCGCGGGTGCAAGCAGCGATAGCCCGCTCGCCGCCGTCGAAGTTCATCAGGAAAGGGTAAGGGGCCATGCGCTGGAAGTGTATGTAGAGCGCGCGGCGGTACTGGTCGGGCCCGGTGTCCTCTTCCCAGGCGACGCCGTTGCCGTAGATCAGCTTCGAGACGCTATCCGGCTGGGGCGGACGTACCGAGCGCCCGCCAACCTTGTCGTAGAGCAACCCGCCGGCAGAGAGGGCGCTGTCGCGAATGAGTTCAGCGGGCAGGCGCAGACGCAGTTGGCGTGCGAGCAGACGATTATCGGGGTCGCGTTCTTCCAGCTCGGGGCGCGCATTCGACGACTGCCGATAAGTCGAGGACATCACGATCTGGCGGTGCAGATGTTTGAGGCTCCAGCCCGACTCGATGAAGTCGCTGGCCAGCCAGTCGAGCAGCGCGGCATGCGAGGGTTTGTCGCCTTGGGTTCCGAAGTCATCGGAGCTGGCGACGAGGCCTGTGCCGAAATACTCTTGCCAAATGCGGTTGACGATGACGCGGGCGGTGAGCGGATTGTCATCAGCGACGATCCAGCGAGCGAGATCGAGGCGGTTAGGAGCTGGGTTGTCGATCTGCGGTAGGAAGCCTGGCACGCCGGCGGAAACTTCAACACCGCGACGGTCCCATTGGCCGCGTACGTGGACGTGCGACTGGCGCGGGGTTTCGCTGACGATGCGCGCTTGGCTGAGCTGCGGGTAAGACGTCTCAAGCGCTTTGAGTTTCTCTTGCAGTTCCTTCCAGCCAAGTTCCTCGTAACGCTCTTTGCTAACGACCTGGTTATAGAAGCGAATGAAGTAATCGACGACGTCGTCGCGTTGGCGCTCGTTGCGCTGGGTCGCGGGCATGAGGATGAAGCGTTCGCCGCCGTCGGTCATCTTGGCGAGGGTGTCCCAGTTGACGTCCCAGGCGGTGTCTTCGCCGGGATGTTGCCCGGCGTGGATGACGCGCTCCTCCCAGGCAGGCTGCATTTCGGGGACGTGGTACTCGGCGAGGAGTTCGGCGCGTTTTGTGCGGTACTCGTCGTGAGTTTGCAGATAGGGGCCGAGTTCGCCGGGCAGCGGGGCAGGCGCGAATCCTTCTTCGATGTTGTTGAAGAAGGCGAACAGGCGATAGAAGTCCTGCTGCAGGAAGGGATCGAATTTATGGTTATGACACTGGCTGCAGCCGATGGTGCTGCCGAGCCAAACGGTGGCGACGGTGTGAACGCGGTCGACGTTTTCTTCGAAGCGGAACTGTTCGTAGTTAACGCCGCCTTCGCGGTTCTTAAGCGTGTTGCGGTGGAAGCCCGTAGCAGTGAGTTGATCGGCGGTCGGGTTCTCAAGCAGGTCACCGGCGATCTGCTCGATGGTGAACTCGTCGAAGCCCATGTCGCGGTTGAGGGCCTCGATGACCCAGTGCCGATAGCGCCAAGCGTTGGGGCGCACGTTGTCTTTCTCGTAGCCATCCGAATCGGCGTAGCGCACTTGATCGAGCCAGTGCATGGCCCACTTTTCGCCGTAGTGTTCGGAGGCGAGCAGAGAGTCGACGGCGTTCTCGTAAGCTTGCGGCGCCTCGTCGGCAAGGAAAGTTTGCATCAGCTCGCGCGTGGGCGGCAGGCCGGTGAGGTCGAGGCTTAGGCGACGCAGCAGCGTGCGGCGGTTGGCTTCAGGCGAGGGTTCGATTTGCTCGCTTTGGAGGCGGGCGAGGACGAATTGGTCGATCGCAGTCCGGGCGTCGGCGACTGTGGGCGGCGTCGGTTTCGTGCGCGGCTGATAGGCCCAGTGCGTGGGTTTGGTTTCGGCGGCGGCGTTGTCGTCTGGCCAGTTGGCGCCTTGGTCGATCCAGGCGCGAAGCAGGCCGACTTGCTGCGCGGTGAGCGGATCGCCGGTGGGCGGCATGACGACTTTAACTTGGTATCCGGCGACGAGATGGATGAGGCGGCTGTTGGCAGAGTCGCCGGGGAGGATCGCGGGACCGGAGGCGCCGCCTTTAAGTGCGTCGGCTTTGCGGTCGAGGCGCAGGCCGTTGAACTGTTGTCCGGGGCCGTGGCAACCGACGCAACGTTGCTCGAAGATCGGCTGAATTTGTTTGGCGAAGTCGACAGTTTCGGTTGCCGCTGGCGGCAGGTCTTGGGCGACGGCGGCTGTCGCGCTGATCAGGGCCAAGACTGCGAGAAGCGCACGCATGGGTCGTCACTATGTTAGTGGATGGAGGGACGGGCTGAAAGGTGCGGCTAAAGCCATTTCGACGGTAAGCCCACTGAAGCGGGCTGAGAGGAGGAGAGGGCGCGGCTTTCGGAAACCAGGCCTGAAGGCCTAGTCTCACCATGAGCCCCGTGAACGGGGCTGAAAACTCGAGAGCCCGAAGCGGTCGGGCGATGGCGGACAGTCGAGTTTGATGAGACGGCTGAGCCCAGCCGCGCAAGCGGCGGGTTCTACCCGACCGAAACACTTGCATGGAGTGCCATACATAGATGCTGCGCCTAGCCAAGATCGGGCGGGCGGCCTTGCACCCGCCGTGTTTTCAGCCTCGTTTACGAGGCTCATGGTGAGGCCCCTTAACGGGCCTGAAAACACGCATCCCCCTGGGCCAAACTGTGACTCGTTAGCTCTTCTCCACCGCCACGACGCGCGACGGTGCTCCGTCCGCGTCTAACACCTTGAGCGGCAGCGCGCACAGCTCGACGCGTGGCGCGGTTACCTCGCCCAGATTGCACAAGTACTCAATCATCGGAATTCCTCGTCGCAGAATCACGTCGTGGCTGACGAACTCCTCGATTGACGCCTGCTGTCCCTCCAGTAGCCCGCGAATCGGTTGATCTTGCGGGAAGTCGTAGCCGACAAGCGCCGGCTTTTGCGCTGCCAGCCACTCGCAAGCATCCCGCGTCAGATACGGCGCCTGGGTCCAGAACTCTTTCTGGTCCAGTGAAAATCGCCCGTCCCAGGCCATCTTGACGATCACAATGTCGCCTGCTCGCACGTGCCCGCCCGCCTCAGCCAACGTCTCCGCGGAGATAGCCGCATTGTTGGCCACCGCGCTGACATCCACAATCGCCGCCTCGCCGACAAACACATTCATATCGAAGCTCGACGTCGTTGGCCCGTCCGGCAACATGTGCCGCGGCGCATCGATGTGCGTGAAGCCGTGCACCGCGAACGCCAACCGGGTCACCTGGAAGTCGTCGCCGCGCTCAAAGGCCGCCGCCAGCGTCCGTTCGACGCCCCAGCGGAAGTGATCCTCGATCGGATACGTCAAATCAATTACTCGTCGCATTTGTTTAGATTGCCGCACTCGCGCGCCATTTTGGATATCTTGTCACGAGATGTCTTCGACCAACCGCGTAGCGATCATCACCGGCGGCGCTGCCGGCATCGGCAAAGCTTGCGCCATACGTTTCGCCGCCGAGGGCATGAAGATTGTAATCGGCGACATGTCCGCCGAAGACGGCGCCCAAACTTTGGCCATCCTAGAACAGATGGGCGCCGAGGCCGTCTTCCTCCACGGGACCATCGCCAACGAATGTTTTTCAACGGACCTGGCGTCCGCCGCCCTCGATCGCTGGGGCTCTATCGACGTTCTCGTTGCTAATGCGGCCAACCGCAATTTCACGCCTCTGCAATACGCAACCGAACAAGAATGGGACGAGATGCTGGCGGTCAATCTGAAGGGCACGGCGTTCTCGTGCAAGGCCGTCCTGCCGCAAATGATCTCGCAGCATTCCGGCGCCATCGTGCTCATCTCCTCGGTCCACCACCAACTCGGACGCAGCGAGATGCCCCTATACGACGCTACGAAGGCAGGCATCGTCTCGTTGACCAAGAGCCTCGCTGTCGACCACGCTGGCGACGGCATTCGCGCCAACGCGGTCTGCCCCGGGTTCACCGTCACCGACTTCCACACACGCAAAGCCGTCGCCGAAGGCCGCTCCGTCGAAGAACTAAAGCGCTCCAAGGTGGGCCTGCTGCAGCGCCCGGCCGACCCTGCTGAGATCGCCGCTGCCGTCTACTTCCTGGCCAGCGACGAAGCGTCCTTTATCACGGGCCAAGCGCTGATGGTTGACGGCGGCCTTTCTGTCGGCTAGCGCGCACCATCTCAGGCCCCGACGGGTGTATACTCCAGCCGACCGGGTAACCAGGAGGCCACATGTCTGAATCTGCGTTCGAGCAAGGGTTTAAGAGGCGAGAGTTTTTATCTTCGGCAATGGGAATGGCCAGCATCGCAGCGGCGGGGAGTTTGCTGAATCCCTCGGCCGCGAACGGCGCGGTTTCTCACAAATCGCTCGATCCCGTGAATCCGGACATCCTGTTCGGCAGCACGAGTTCCCTGTGGAGCGGGCAGCATGACATCATCTGGGGAATCAAGAGAATCAAGGCGCTGGGCCTGCAAGGCATCGAGCCCTACGCCGCTCAGATCGAGTCCTATCGGTCAGACCCGATGGAACTCAAGAAGATCTTCGACGACCACGGCATCACGCTAATCGACGTATCCAATGGAGCGCGTGGCCAGTCGACGAACTTCATCGATCCCGCCGCGATCCCCAAGACCATCGCGGACCACGTTGCCTTTACGCGTGATTTCTTGCAACCGTTTGGCTGCGGGCACTACAAGGTCAACATGGGTGGACGCCCGGAAGGCGGACCGACCGACGATCAACTCAAGAGACTCGCCGACACGCTCAACGAAATCGGCCGCCAGACGATCGCCATGGGCGTCAAACTTGCCCCGCACCCGCACATCTGGGGACCCATGGAGCGCGAAGCAGAGATACGGCGCGTCATGGACTTGACCGATCCCAATTACGTCTGGATGACCGCCGACACCGGACACCTCGTCTTAGGCGGGGCCAGCGCGGCTCAGATCATCGACGACTACTTCCCGCGGGTCGCCGAGGTTCATCTCAAGGACACTTACGCCAAGTATCGCGGCAACAAGTCCACGCCTAGCCGGGAGCAACACGGTGTGGCCAGCGTCTATCACAACATGGGCGGCGGAGGCGTCGACTTCCCGGCGGTCTTCAAGGTGTTGCGCGACCGGCACTTCAAGGGCTGGGCGATCTTCGACATGGACGGACCCAAGCCCGGCGACGACGGCTTCGATGCCATCGGCGGCAATCTGGATGTAGCGGTCGACGACTATCTCGCCCACAACGTAAACTACCTGCGTCACGTGCTGGGCATTAAGCTGCCGCCCTTTGACTAGAGTGAATTCCGTCGAGTTTCAAGAGGAAGAATCCATGCCTGAACGACCGATTGAACGACAGCCCAAGAGGCGCGATTTCTTGACCTCCGCGTTGGCCTTGTCCGGCGCTGCGGCGGCGTCGAGTCTCCTTGCCCCCTACGAAGCGCTCGGGGCGATTGCCCACAAGTCGCTCGACCCGGTGAATCCCGACATTCTCTACGGCACCACGAGTTCCCTTTGGCGTTCGTACCATGACCTGGAATGGGGCATCAAGAGGGTTGCTTATCACGGGCTACAGGGCATCGAGCCTTATGCTGCCGTAATCCAGCCCTATCGCAAGGATCCGCTGAAGCTCAAGAAGATCTTCGACGATGCCGGCCTGACGATGATCGATGTCTCCAACGGCGAGCGCGGGCAGTCGACGAACTTCATCGACCCCGCTCACACCCCCAAGACGATTGCCGATCACGTCGCCTTCGCCCGTGATTTCTTACAGCCGTTCGAGTGCACTCATTACAAGGTCAACATGGGCCGACGCCCCCCGGGCGGCCCTAGCGACGATCAGCTCAAAAGGCTCGCCGATACGCTCAACGAGATCGGCCGACAGACCATCGCCATGGGCATCCGGATCGCCCCGCACCCGCACACCTGGGGCCCCATGGAGCGCGAATCGGAAATCCGACGGGTCATGGACCTGACCGATCCCAACTACGTGTGGATGACGGCCGACACCGGGCACCTCGTCTTGGGCGGGTGCGATGCGGCCAAGATCATCAACGACTACTTCCCGCGCATCGCCGAAGTCCATCTGAAAGACACCTACGCCAAATACCGCGGCAACACCTCGACGCCCACTCAGGAACAGCACAACACGGCCAGCATCTATCACAACCTAGGCGGAGGCGGCGTCGACTTCCCGGCGGTCTTCAAGGTGTTGCGCGACCGGCACTTCAAGGGCTGGGCGATCTTCGATCTCAACAGCCCGCGCAAGGGCGACGACGGACTCGAGGCCCTGGGCGACAATCTCGACGTGGCCGTGGACGACTACCTGGCGCACAACGTCAACTACCTGCGCAACGTCTTAGGCGTCAAACTGCCGCCGTTCGATTGATGCATCTTCGCTCTCGATGCTCGATCGTTCTGGTGTTTCGCGGAGTTCTTGGGGGCCTGTTCGTACTGACCGTAAACTCGCCCCTAGCGACGGGACTTTATTGAGGCTGCGGAGGATTCCAAATGAAGCGATCGACAGTCGCGGTTTTCCTAATGGCGTTCTCGGTGGGGAACGTTTCGGTCGCTCAACAGGTCGAGCCGGCCACTCCCATCTCGGTGGGAATCGTGCTCGACACGAGCGGTAGCATGCGCGAAAAGATGGACCTGACGCGTCAGGTGCTCTCTGAACTCCTGAAGGACGGAAATCTCCCGGACGAGGTCGCCTTGATTGAGGCCTCCGATGAGCCGCTCGTACTCACGGAGTTTGGACGGGACGCAGATAGGCTGCTAGCTTACGGCCGCCCGGCGGAGACGAGAGGCGGTTCGGCTTTGATGGATGGCGTCCATCTCGGCGTGCAGGTAACGAGCCTAGGCCGTAACGAGCGAAAGGTCTTGCTACTGATCTCCGACGGCGGCGACAACGGCAGCAGCTACACAGCCCTCGAGGTTGAGAACGCTATTCGCGGCGCCGGCATTCGCATGTTGGTAGTGGGCGTCGGTACGCCAATCGTCGAAGAGAATGAAGCCTTACGAGAGCTTGCCGGCCGGGCGTCGCTGGGCCAAATGGCGGAGAACGTCGGCGGCCGTCACTTCGACCTCCAATACTCGTTGGACGTGTCCCGGATCGTTGCGGAACTCGGCGCCGCCATGCGCGCGTCCGCGCTCTAGAGCCGACCGACGTCTCCCGGTATGTGGGTTCTCAGGAACAGCAGATTGGCTCGATTCGAGCCCTGATCGGGCGAACTCGACTAAAGCCCGAACGCTACCGGATACCGGACTTTGCCGCGGGTGCACCCTCCAGCGCCGGAGCCAAGCTCCAACATCATGAAGGCCTCGGGCGGAAAGGGGCTCTCGATGTGCCGCGCCTTCTCGGATGAAAAGCCGAATCGCGGATAGTAGTCTGGGTGACCGAGGACGAACACGATTTGCTCACGCCGGTCCTCCAAGATTTTGAGCCCTGCATGGATGAGACGTCCGCCAATGCCTTTTCGCTGGTGCTGGGGCAGTACCGCCAACGGCGCAAGAGAAACGGCCGGCAGCGCGCCACCGTCACTCTCGATCGTCATGCGCGTGAAAAGGACATGACCAACAACCTGCGAATCCAACTCGGCCACGAGGGAAAGCAAAACAACTCGCTCGGCCCGCAATCGCTCGACTAGATCAGCTTCATCGACCTGCCCAAAGGCTGCTTCGTTCACGGCACGCACCGCAGCCAAATCGTGGGGTCGTTCGCCTCGTATGACAAGGGACCCTTCCATTTCCCGCACCGCTCAGGGCTTGTGTTTGATCGTTCGCTTGGCCGCCTTCTTGCGCGCGGGCTTTGGCGCGGGGACAGGCGCGCGCGAACCCACACGCACCAGCGACATGCTGAGGTGATCCTCGGCGTCTTTCGGAATCGAGCCCAAGTTCTCGTTCACGTAGCCCACGAACTGGCGCATCTGCGCCTGCATCTCTTCCATCTTGACGCGCATGTTGAGAATGATTTCAACGCCCGCCAGGTTCACGCCCAGATCGCGAGTCAGCGACAGAATCACCTCAAGCCGCTCCATGTCCGTATCCGTATACATGCGCGTGTTGCCGTCTGTACGCGAGGGCTTCAGCAACCCTTCGCGCTCATACAAACGCAACGTCTGCGGATGGATATCGAACTGCTCGGCGACAACCGAGATCGTGTAGGCTCCCTTAGTGCGCGAACGTCTTGCCATGACTAAACCGACTAAAATAGCTCTTTACGCGGGTCGTTCGGGTTGAGGTTAGCAAAGTCCCTCATCAACGCCTTCGTATTCTCGTCGGCGATCTCCGGGACGATGATCTGCACTTCGACGAACTGGTCGCCGCGCTTTTGCGTCCGCGGATTCAGCACCCCGCGCTCACGCAGCCGGAAGACTTGGCCTGAGTTCGTACTCGGCGGCACCTTCAGCAGCGTACGCCCATCGATCGTCGGCACTTCCACCTTCGCGCCCAAAATCGCCTCATCAATGCGGATCGGCATCTTGATGCGAATATCGTCGCCCTGCCGCTTGAACAACGGGTGATCGCCGACCCTAGTGATGATGTAGAGATCGCCTGCAGGTCCACCCATCGAACCGGCGTTCCCTTTGGCCACCACGCGTAAGCGCGAGCCGCTCTGGGCTCCTGGAGGTATGCGGACTTCGACCGAATCCGTTTTGCTCAACCGTCCATCGCCCACGCAAGTCGGGCAAACATTGCGCAACGTCCCTGCTCCGCCGCAGCGCGGACAGGTCAGATTAAAGCGCATCGCCCCAACGGCCTGATCAACCTGGCCCGAGCCCTTGCATTCGGCACACACCGTATTGCCGCCGCTCGACTGGCCCGCGCCGCCGCAGGTCACACATCCGTCATAGCGAGTGACGTTGATCTTGATGCTCGTTCCGCGAATCGCGTCCCAGAAATCGATGTCGACCGTGTACTCGAGATCCTCGCCCTTCTTTGGCTGAGCTCGAGGCGCGCTCCTGCTGCCGCCGCGGAAGAACTGCGAGAACAGATCGTTGAAGCCCGCCCCGCCGTGGCTGCCGCCCGCGCCCGGTCCGGCGCCGCTGAAGTCGAACCCTGAAAAGTTGACGTCGCCCGGACGCCCAGCACCGCCTGCTTCAGCGCCAGGGAATCCTCCCGGCGAGTAGAAGCCGTACTGGTCGTACATCTCGCGCTTCTTCTTGTCGCTAAGAATGTCGTTCGCTTCTTGGACGTCCTTAAAGCGATTTTCGGCAGCCTTGTCTCCAGGATTCACGTCGGGGTGATACTTGCGCGCAAGTTTACGGTAGGCCTTGCGAATCTCGTCCGCCGAAGCCGTTCGCTTCACCCCTAGCGTCTTGTAATAATCCGTCTGACCCGCTGCGGCAGCCATTATTTCCTTACCCGGACCCGCCTACTTCGACTAGGCGCGCCCCAAAAAATCAAACAGCGGGAGCGCCGCTCCGAGCGATTCTCCCGCTGTTCGTATCGCTCATTATCTGAGCCCTACGTCAGCTCTTCTTGTCTTCATCGACGTCGACAAACTCGGCGTCAACGACATCCTCTTCCTTGCCCGCGCCGCTCGACGCTTCATCGCTCGAGCCTCCCGGCGCGGCCCCAGGCTGATCCGAAGACGCTGAGTACATCGCCTCGGCAAGCTTGTGGCTCACGGTTTGCAGATGATCGACAGCCTTATTGATCGCGTCGACATCGTCCTCGGCCATGGCGGTCTTGGTGGCGGCAATCGCCTCCTCGATCTTCTTGGCGTCGTCCTCGCCAACCTTGTCGCGGTTCTCGGTCAGCGTCTTCTCGGTGGAGTAGACCATCGAGTCCGCCCGATTGCGCGCCTCAACCGCTGCCCTTCGATTGCCGTCTTCGGCCGAATGAGTCTCCGCATCTCTCGCTAGCTTCTCGACCTCTTCTTTGGACAAACCAGAGGAACTCGTGATCGTAATCTTCTGTTCCTTGCTCGTCGCCTTATCCTTGGCCGAGACATTTAAGATGCCGTTCGCGTCGATATCGAAAGTGACTTCGATCTGCGGCAATCCGCGCGGCGCCGGCGGAATGCCCACCAGTTGAAACACGCCCAGCAAGCGGTTGTCCGCCGCCATCGCGCGTTCGCCCTGCTGCACCTTGATCTCCACCGACGTCTGATTGTCGCCGGCCGTCGAGAAAGTCTCGCTCTTGCGCGTCGGGATCGTCGTGTTGCGCTCGATCAGCTTGGTGAACACGCCGCCCAGGGTCTCAATACCGAGTGACAACGGCGTCACGTCAAGTAGCAGCACGTCCTTGACTTCGCCGCCCAACACGCCGCCCTGAACCGCCGCGCCGACTGCAACGACTTCATCCGGATTCACGCCTTGGTGAGGCTCCTTGCCGAAGAACTCGCCGACCATCTTTTGCACGAGCGGAATGCGCGTCGAACCGCCGACGAGAACCACCTCGTCGATATCCTTCGGCGTCAACCCGGAGTCTTCAAGAGCCTTCTTGCAGGGCTCCATCGTTCGCTGCACCAGCGGTTTCATCATCTCTTCGAGACGAGACCGCGTCAGCTTCATCTGCAGGTGCTTGGGACCTTCAGCCGTCGCCGTGACGAAGGGCAGGTTGAGCTCGTGTTCCATCAGCGACGAGAGGTCCATCTTGGCCTTCTCCGCCGCCTCGCGAAGCCGCTGCAGCGCCATCTTGTCTTTTGACAGATCGACGCCTTCCGCTTTCTTGAACTCGCTGACCATCCACTCGATGATCACGTGGTCGATGTCGTCGCCGCCTAAGTGCGTATCGCCGTTAGTGGCCTTCACTTCAACCACGCCCTCGCCGACTTCGAGGATCGATACGTCGAACGTTCCGCCGCCAAAGTCATAAACGGCGATCGTCTCGTTCGACTGTTTGTCGAGACCGTAAGCCAAAGCGGCTGCCGTCGGCTCGTTGATGATGCGCTGGACGTTCAAACCGGCAATCTTGCCGGCATCCGTCGTCGCCTGGCGCTGCGCGTCGTTGAAGTAGGCCGGTACCGTAATTACGGCGTCCGTCACCTTCTCGCCCAAGAACGCCTCGGCCGCTTCCTTCAACTTGCCGAGCACCACAGCGGAGATTTCCTGCGGGGTGTAGGTCTTGCCGCCGGCATCGACCGTCACCAGGCCGCCCTTCTCGGTCACCGTGTAAGGAACCAGTCTGGTCTCTTCGGTCACCTCGCTCACGCGCCGTCCCATGAAGCGCTTGATCGAAGAAATTGTGTTCTCGGGATTGGTGACCGCCTGCCGCTTGGCTGCCTGTCCGACCAGCCGTTCGCCGCTCTTCGTAAAGGCGACAACGGACGGAGTCGTCCTGCCGCCCTCTTGGTTCGCGATGACCGTAGGCTGTCCCGCCTGCATCACGGCAACAACGGAGTTCGTCGTTCCCAGGTCAATACCGATAATCTTACCCACTGCTTCCTCCTTGCGAGCTGCGGCGCCATATGCGTCCGGCTCAGGCTCTCTACTTTAGCCTAACTCAATTATCAAATCTTAGTCTGTTGTTGTCAAGTGTTAGATGCTGCAACCGCTCGAAGGTTGCGCCAAAGTCCCTATCCAGAACGGTTTGCGAGTCATTTTGAGGCCAAAGGACGCTTATAATCAGACTCTTAGATGTTTCCCGCCTTCAGCAGCATCGACTGGAGTCCGCTTTGGCTGAGCCTCCGCGTGGCCTCCATCGCGACCGTGCTGTCACTCAGCGTCGGTTTGGCAGCCGGCTGGGCCCTGACGCGCTGGCAATTCCGGGGCAAAAACCTCGCCGAGGCGCTGGTCACCGCCCCCATCGTGCTGCCCCCAACCGTGTTGGGCTACTACCTGCTGGTACTTCTCGGACGTTCGAGCCCGCTCGGTGAACTATACGAGGCGTTATTCGGTGGACCGCTCGTATTTACCTGGCAAGCCGCCGTCGCCGCCGCTTGCCTGCACGCCATTCCGCTGCTGATCCGTGCCGCCCGCGCTGCCTTTGAGGGCGTCAGCCGCAACCTAGAGAACGCCGCCCGCAGTCTCGGCGCCAGTGAATGGCGCGTCTTCTGGCGCGTCACCCTGCCGCTATCGAAGGGCCACGTCGCTGCCGCCGCCGTCTTCGCCTTCGCCCGCTCCCTCGGAGATTTCGGAGTCACTATCATGATCGCCGGCAACATTCCCGGCAAAACCCAGACCATGGCGGTCGCCATCTACGACGCCGTGCAGTCGGGACAGTCGGAGCTGGCGACAGCTCTCGTCATCGTCATGTCCGCCCTCGCCATCGTCGTGCTCTACGCCATCGGCAAAGCCGGAGGGGGACGGGTACTGTGAACGCTCCCATTCGCGCGCGGATCGAAAAGCGCTTCCCAGGCGGTCCCGGGTCGCAGCCTTTCCACCTCAACGTCGAGTTCGAGGCGCCCGACGGAGTCTCCATCTTTTTCGGCCCCAGCGGTGCCGGCAAAACTCTCACCCTCGAATCCTTGGCTGGCTTCTCCAAGCCCGACGCTGGCAGCGTCGAACTGCGGGATCGTACCCTGTTTGACTCCAAGACGCGCATCGACGTTGCCGCCCGTGATCGGCGCTGCGGCTATCTCTTCCAGCAGGACACGCTTTTCCCGCACATGACCGTCCGCGAAAACGTCTCCTTCGGGGCCGGCAACTCGACCGCCCGCGTCGATGAGCTGCTCCGCGAGTTTCGTATCGATGGCCTCGCCGCCCGCCTGCCCAGGGAAATCTCCGGCGGCGAACGGCAGCGCTGTGCCATCGCCCGCACGCTCGCCAGCGGACCGGAATTTTTGCTCATGGACGAACCGGCTCAAGGCCTCGACATCGTCCTGCGGCGCGAGTTGCACGCTGTACTACGCCGTGTGCGTCAACAGTTCGGCTTGCCCATGATCCTCGTCACGCACGACATTTCCGAGGCCTTATCGCTCGGCGACGCGCTCTTTCTCTTCTCCCAGGGGCGCATCGTGCAGCATGGCCCTGCCCGTGCCACGTTTGAGCATCCCGCCTCAGCCGAAGCCGCTCGCCTCATGGGGGTCGGCGCCGTCCTAACCGGCGTCGTGCAAGAGTCCAGCGAGCAACAGCAACGGACAGTCATTGCCGCAGGCGGCCTGCACATCGATACAAACTTCTTGCCAGGCTGCAGCCCAGGCGACTCCGTCGAGTTTTGCGTCCACGCCGATAAGGTCCTCGCCGAACCTCACAACGACACCTCGGCCCCCGTCCTGACGCTCGAAGCCGCCGACGAAGATGTCGACCGCGTGCATTTGCTCTTCGAGGGAGGGCTAATGGCCGCCGTTTCTCGCACCGCTTTTCAGGCTGCCGCAGGCGCCAAAACATGGACGCTCAAGTTCCCGGCTGGTTCGATCAGTTTGCTGCAGCCAAACGGCCAATAGGCAAAAACGAAAAACGGCCGCGGCTTCAAAAAACCGCGGCCGTCGTCTGTTGGACGATCAAGAGAAAGGTTGCAATTACTCGGCGGGTCCGAGAATCCACATCATGCCGACAGTGAACGTGTCCTGGTCGGTCGAGAACCCCGTGGTGGGGCCGCTGCATTCGGTGCACCCGAAGAAAGGAACGCTCGACCAGTCGCGGCGCCATTCAAAGCGCGTAATGAAACGCGGCTCCGGAGCGTACTCGAAGGTCAGCGTGTACTCTTTCAGGCTCTGCTCGACGCCGGTGGCGCGGGCTTCGGTATCTTCTAAGTACTCGTAGCGTTGGGCGATGCGGAACTTGTCCGTCGCGTTGTAGCGAGCGTAGCCGCCGATGCCCCATGAGGTGGCCGAGATGTCGGTGGGGTCGGTGTTGGAGATCCAGTCCAGGTTGGCCATGATCTCGAACTTCTCATGCAAACCGCCGTAGAAGTTCCACGAGAAGTCACGCTGCCAGCCGTCCTCGCCAAGACCATTTTCAGGTCCGTGAATCCAGGTCGCCGTCGTATTGAAACGATCGGTTGGAGCCCACGAACCCTGCACGCCGTAGCTCTTTCCTTGGTTGCCGTCGAACGTATTGTCGAATCCGTTCACCAACATCACAGTGGCCTTGAAGGTGTCAGTGATCGGCGTCGAGAACCGTGCGCCGGTGTGCGAGAACGGCTCATTCCAGGCCCACAGCAAGCCGCGGGAGTAGTTCCAGTTCAGGTGCGACTCAGCCACTTCGAGGCCGGCGATCGTGCCGAACATACCGACGTCGAGTTGGGCGCCGTTCTCCCATCCGTAGTAGCCATAAGCCTGTTGGATGTAGATCGTATCTTCGAGAGGACCTTCTTCCAATCCTTCGCGGAACAAACGCGCGCCGGAACCAAACCAGAGGTCGCCGCGGAATCCGACGCCGCTCGACGTCTTCGCATCCATTTCCAGTTTGATCTGGTTCAACCCAAAGCCGCGGGCGTTCGGGTTCGTGTAATACAACGCATTCGTGCCGTCTTCCGGTTCGTTGCTGTTGTACGTGTAGTAGGTATCAATCAATCCCGTGAAATTCAACGCGGGGCCTCCAGTCGAAACAGGTCCGACGACGGCGTCATCCATCGACTGCGCTTGAGTCGGAGCGCTCGGCAAAACAAGCGTCTGTCCTGCGGCGTAGGCGGCGTCGATGCTGTCTTGCTCGGTGGTCGGCGCGGTGGCTGCAGCTTCGGTCGCCTCCGCATCCCCCAGTTTTTCTGTGAGCAACTGCTCCAAGCGCGCGAGCCTCGCCCGAAGCTGTTCGACTTCGGTACGCAGCGAGGCGTCTTGTTCTGCTTCCGCCGTCTGGGCTTGTGCCGAGACTGTGAAGCTCATGGCAATCATCGCCGCTGCTGCGACCCATCTGCGAAAAGTTCTGGTAGTCACTCTTTCTCCTTCCATGTACTGGCTTTCGGTCGCACCACCCCCACAACGTTTCCTTGAATCGCCGACCTAAACCGACCACCGGGGTGGAGCGATCAAGAACGGGCCCCTCAAAAACGCGAGTGCACGATCCGAAGTTTCGACGGCATCAGCCGACTTAAGACTTATCGGCCCAACCTACTCTGCTGAGATTGCTTGTTTCACAAACAAGAACCAATCTCAATCAGCGCGCATCTTGGAGCGCCGGCCAGAGCGTTCGAAATCAGCTGCGGGTGTAGCCCGCGCTGCCTACAACCCCAATCTAGCGGCTCACTTCGCAGGGCACAAGAAGATAATTTTTATTGGGGATATAGAAATCCTTTGTCTCTATAACTTACTTATACTCAGTAAGTTGTGGAGCGCTGACGCGGCTCGAAGCAAACCGCGTCAGCGCTCGAGCAGCGGACTCAATTGCATCGCGCGACAGTCGGGTTCGAGCACCGCCGCTCCTAGAAAATTTCGTTTCTCATGCAATAGGTGACGGCGATCGCCTCCCGTGTGTCCGCACCTGCACAGGACATGCGCAAGCTCGTGGGCCAGCGAGGAGTACTCCTTTTCCGCGCGTTCATCCCAGTGCGCGCGATAGGAGATCCAAGCAGTGTTCATGTACGGGAAGCGGCGAGATTCTTGATCCCCCACCGCACCCTGCTGGTACGATCTCGCGAGTACCGTGTCGCCTAGCAGCCGGCCCACCAGGAACACTCTGGGCCATGCTGCATTCGGCGCTACTCGCGCGGAAAAATCAACCACGGCCGCCGGCATATCAGCGCCAGGGTAGAGCGCCGCCATATCGATGTCGTGACCGCCGTCAGGGCCTCGGCCCCGGGCCAGCTGGACGTCGCCCAGCACGATGCCGCAAGGAGCAAAGATAGCGGCGGTCTTGCGCAACTCGCGCAGGGCCCGAGCTTCCGTCCAATTCGTCTGGTCGAGCAAGACGACCGTCAACGGCAGCTCAAATGTATGCTCGGGCACGTCCTCGGGATACATCTCCCGCGACTCGACGGTGCGAACTCGCGCGGCCCCGAAGCCTGTGTCAGTCCAGGGGCGATACGACTGTGCGAAAGCAAGCGCAGCCGTCGCAAGGCAAGCGGCAATCAGAGCCCGCGTCATTCCTGACTCCTCAATCGAGCGGCGATGCCTGCCAGATCCGCTGTGCTCTGGAATAGCGAGATCCCCGCCACCCCCGCTGCTCCAGCGACGACACATTCGTGGGCATTCTCGGCCGTTACGCCGCCCAGGGCGAGCACCGGAATCTGCACCGCGGCGCATGCCCGCGCCAGGGCGTCCTGGCCGACTGCAGGTCCGTATCCGGGCTTAGCAAGCGACTCGAACATCGGGGAATAGAACGCATAATCCGCGCCGCCTTCCTGCGCCCGTCTCAGCTCTTCCAAACTGTGGCACGACACGCCAATCAGCAGCTTCAACCCGCTGCAAAGCCGATATTCAGAAGGCGAGGGCGAATCGGAAGGCAGATGGACTCCATCTAGCGCGGCCGCCAGAGCGATATCCGCGCGCCCGTTGACGAATAGCTTCGTCCCCTTAGGATTGGGAAGTGCCGCCGCGGCTCGACACAACTCAAATAGCGCCTGGCCCGAAAGATCTTTCTCGCGGATCTGTATCCAGTCCAGACCAGCCGCCAAGCCACGCTCGACAAACCAGAGCAGTTCGCCGTCGAGACTCTTGCGGTCCGTGATGGCTGCCAAGATCACTGTGAGAACACCCGCGGCCCAAGCCCCATCGCTGTAGTCTACTGCGCCAAATAGCAGACGCCGCCCGGCAATGTGCCTTGGGCGGCGTCAGTTGTCCACAGTTATGCGCGGAGTCTATCGCGAACGCGCGTCGCGAACCGCATCCATGAAGCTGCCGGCGTTCATCGCTTTTCTCGAGCCTACGCTACTGGCAGCGACCCCTGCCCCATCCACGGTCGCCGCCGGTATAGCACGCATCAAGCGCGCGCCCTCGACGCCCACCACAAGTTGGCGTGAGCTATCGCTGACGCCGGAATCGGAATCCAAGTGGAATACGCCCTGCCACAGGCCAACCGTCGGCCCCATCGCGCTGTCGGTCGATTCGTTGAGAAACAGAATCAGTCCATCGCCGACGGCAAACTTGGGCATGCCTTGGATGGACGTGCTCTGCCCGTTCAACGTGCCGCCGATCATGCGGAAGACATAGTCGGTTCCAACTAACGTCTGAGGCACAGCCTCGGCAACCCGAAGCGTCACCGTCGAGTAGATATATCCGTTCGCATCGCGATCCGCTGTGATGTCGACGACCTCGCCCGCCACAACTGTGTTGGAAGCGCGGCTGAGTTCATCGAAGTTGAGCGGGACGACCGTCGAAGCGTCCAACCGCCAAACGGCGGTTATCAGCACTAGAGCAACGAGAATGTTCTTGATGAGTTTCATTTCGTCTTTCTCTGTCTCGCCTACTGCACGGTGACGTTGGAATTGCTCCACTCGCCGTTGATAAACAGCTTAATCGTCAGACGCCCCGTTAATCCCTCAGGGATCCGTATGTTCGCCTGTCCAAGTCCCGAGAATCCCGGAGCCATTCCCAGCCACTCCACTACGGCCGGCACGTCACCAATCTCGGCCGAAAATTCGGAGGTCGATACCGAGAGCGGTTGCGTTCCGGCAGGTCTCCCCGTCGGGACAGGAGGGTCCACAGGACCGACGCCCGTCAAGTAAACCGTGATCACGCTTCCCGCCGCAGCAGGATTCGCAGCGCCGTTCATCGTTCCGTCTTCATTGAACGCAATCACGTCGCCCGAGTCCCAGATGAATAGCTCAGGAGCCGTCTCCGTGATCGTGAACGGAATCTGCCGGTTTTGGCCCAAGTCGTTCTGGATGATCACGCCGCCGCGACCGAGCCAGGCGTCAGCTGGGATAACCGCGTTGATCTGCGTAGGCGATACGAATGTCAACGGAGCCGGGGCGCCGTTCAATATCACCCGCACGCCCGCCAGCGTTTCCGGCAGCGGATATCCGGAGGCGCTAGCCGTCGTTGTCGAAAAATTCTCTCCAAACAACGAGATCAACCCACCCGGCGCGAAATCGCCCGATCGCCAGTTCGCGCCGTTAACCGTGCCCGCGCTTGTCAGCAGCGGAAAGTCCTCTTCGGTGATCTCTTGGACCACCGACATCGTGACCTCAATCGTCGCCGGCGGACCAGGCATGCCCTCCGAGGCAACCGAAACCGTCGCCGTATACTCGCCGACCGGCATGTCGCTCTGGTCGACCAAAATCTCAATATGTTGCTGGGGATCGAATAGACCCGTCGGCGGATCGACGCTTACCCAAGCAGCGGACGTCGTCGCACTGTAAGGCTGCCCTTGATGACCGTAAATGTGGACCTCTTGCCCGAACGGCGCAAAGCCGTTGACCGCGGCGTCAAAGTGTACGCTCTTGTCACGATCCCAAATGCGAATCGATGCGCTGTCGCCGGTGGGATAGAGGAAGCGGACGCCCTCCAGCTCTGAACTCGCTAGGTCTCTGCGCAATTCCTGTAGGTCGACTACCGACTCCATCACGGTGCGTCCAACCACACAATTGTCGTTGTGGTCGAGGCCCAGCGAGTGGCCCAACTCATGCATCAGCACAGTTTCAAAATCGATCTCGCCTGAATTCTGGTCCACGCCGTAGGGGATCGCCGGATTGAAAAAGATATCCGAGTCCTTGATCCCCTTCTGCAGCGTTGCGTCCTGCGAAATCAGCGTCACCGCGAGAGTCGAAGCCCGAAAATCAATTACGCCGCCGCCCGGTCCGCCTGGAGGCGAAGGCGGCCGCGTCGAGGGACACCCGAACTCAAATCCGCAAGCGGCGATTGTCAACTTACCGTCGACCGCGCTCGGATCATCTGGCGTCACTCCCGCGATGCGAAAATTCCAGGTTGCCTCCGAGATGCCGTTCCACTTGTTCACCGAAGCGACAATCTCATTGAACCAGGTCCGATTCTGCGTCAGAAAGTTGCCGCGGAAACGCTCATCGATGAGCACGTCAAAATTCGGAGACGACTTCGGTCCGAACTCGTCGGGATAGCCGATCACCGCGAAGTCGCCCGGCTTGCACGCCTCGGAAGGAGGCTGGCCGAGGATCTGCGCCTGGCCTAAAGTCGGGGTTAGTAAGACAAATGTCAGCAGAATCCAGTTGGTCCGATTCATCATGGCGCCGCTCAAGATAGTGTCGTTCCATGCAATCCCCTAGGGGACGCAAAAATCACATGGGACCGTAGGAAATACGGTCCTCCACGCCTATTCAACGATATGCCCCCTCGTATACACCCTCCGCTGTTCCTAGGATTCTCCCTCCGAATTCGCCTTAGCCGTCCGCCAGGACTCCCAAACCCTCTGCAAGGCCTTTTGAATCAGTCAGTTCCTGAAGCGCCCCTGCCGTTCGTCTGAAACCTCTGCAACGTTAAGCGCTTCCCAACCCGGAAACCCGCCCACAGAGTGTAAGTTATAGAGATGTCCCCGGAAGAAGTCGCCGAGGCGGTCGAAGAGATCCGTCGCCGGGTCCGGCAGCGACACAAGAGGGCTGCCGAGGCCGTCATCGACGACCCGGTCCGCCTGTCCGTGGAGCCCCTCACCGCGGCGCGGGACATAGCCGAAGCCCGATCGACCTACATTGGTCAGGTCAATCCTCGCACCGGCGGATTGATAAACAGCGTCATCCAAACAACCAAGCGCGGCATCGCTCGCGGCCTGGGATGGTTCGTCCGCGGCCAGGTCGAATTTAACGACTCCGTCATCGACTACATGGATCGCAACACCCGCGCCATGGCCGAGCAGAACGAGACGCTCTATCAGGCCACGCTCAAGGCGATGCAAGAGATTGCCGACGTGCGCAAAGCGCAGATCTGGATGGAAGAGCTACGCGAAGCGCACAGCAAAATGGAAATGCGCACCCTGCAAATCCTGCGCACAGTAGAGACGGCCTCGCGCCGCAGGGACGTAGCCGTCCAGGAAGAATACACCCAAGCTCTGCGGGCGGCCTCAACCGAAATCCAGGCCAAGCTTTGGGGCGATCTGGCGCAGCTCAAAGTCGAACACGAGCGCCAGATCCATACGGAGCTGCGGACCATTCGCCGCAAGTTCGCCGCCTCCGGCGAGCCCGTCGAGACTCGCTCGGTGTCCACCGCCGTCGCCGCGCCGCCGCCGTCGCCTCCGGCCTCGACTTTCGATTACGCCTCGTTTGAAGAACGCTTCCGCGGCGACGAAGAGTTCGTCTCGGTTAGCCAGGCGTTTTATCTGCCCTATTTCGCGGATCTCCCGCGGGTGGTCGATCTCGGTTGCGGCAGGGGCGAGTTCATCGCTGAGTTGCGCGATCGTGGCGCAGAGGTCTTGGGAGTGGATTTGGACGCGACCGCCCTGGCCGCCTGCCGCGAGAAGAACATCGCCGTCGAGCGCTCCGACATTTTCGAGTTCCTAGCCCGTCAGCAAGACAGTTCCTGGGACGGCGTCATGTGCGCCCACGTCATTGAACACCTGCCGCCGCTGCACCTCCAAGAGTTGACCGATCTGTGCTACCGCAAGCTTCGTCCTGGCGGCGTTGTGGCCTTCGAGACGCCCAACCCTGGCTGCCTGGCGATATTCGCCGGCGACTTCTATCTCGATCCCACGCACCGTGCTCCCGTGCCCTCGGGTCGCATGCACTTCCATTTGCGCGAGTCCGGCTTCGGCGCCATCGAGGTCACCGAACGCCATCCCGCGCCGGAAGTTTTCCCGGAATTGCGTGCGCTAGACGAACTGCCCCAGACCGCCGCCTTCCGGCAGAAGTTCTTTGGCGGCCTCGACTATGCGATCATCGCCCGTAAGCCAACGGCGTGATGGAGTTTACAGGCGAACGCGTCATCCCGGGGAAGACCGACCCCGACCTCTTCAACGAGCACCTAGCCCGTTATCGGTTTGCCGAGACGCTGGCTAGCGGTCGCCGTGTCCTCGATGCGGGCTGCGGCGCCGGCTACGGCACAGCGCTACTCGCCCAACGCGCCGAATCCGCTTGCGGCGTCGACCAATCTCACGAAACGCTCGATTGGGCTCGCCGCGAATACGCCGACGGCAAGGCCTTGTTCGCCCAGGCGGACTGTTCCTCGTTGCCCTTTCGCGACGGCTCTTTCGATCTGCTCACAGCATTCGAAGTCATCGAGCATCTGCCCGACTGGAAGGGCTTTCTCAGCGAAGCGCGCCGCGTACTCAGCGACAGCGGTCAGCTGCTCGTTTCGACGCCCAACCGCGTTTACTACCAAGAGTCGCGGGCCGAGCCGAATCCTTATCACGTGCACGAGTTCGACTACGACGAGTTCCGGCACGAACTCGAATCGGTCTTTCCGCACGTGACGATGTTCCTCGAGAACCACACCCAGGCCATTTCGTTTCGCACCCCAGACATGCAGGGCGTGCGCACCGTAATGGGCGGCGATCCGCCCGCGCCGCAGGACGCCCACTTCTTCCTCGCTGTCTGCTCGGGGCAACCGCAATTCGGCGCGCCGGCGTTTCTCTACGTGCCCACCTCCGGCAACGTCCTGCGCGAACGCGAGCAGCACGTCGCCTTGTTGGAGCAGGAGGTCAAGACCAAGTCGGGCTGGCTCGTCAAAGCGACCGAAGAGTTAGAAACGCTGGCCAAGACCAATCAAGAAGAACACGACAAAGCCCAGGAAGCCATCCGCCGAATGGAAGCCGAGCTGAACGAGAAAATCACCTGGGCTCAATCGCGCGACGACGAAGTCAACGCCGCCGCCGCCATGATCGATGAACTTGAAGCCCGCGTCATCGAACGCTCCGAGTGGGCCCAACGCCTGCAAGCGCAACTCGAAAAACTCTACGAATGGAAAGGCTACAAACTCGCCCGTAAGTTTGGCCTGGCTCCCTTACCGCCCGACAACGACTAGATTCCAGCAGACAGACGAACGCCAGACACCCCGAAACAGAGCCGCTGGCGTCAGCCGGCGGTCACCCAGTCACCATGAACGACCGCCAGGGACTGTCCCCCCGTGGACTGTCCCCTCACCTCACAGCCAGAAACCCACGCCGACGCGACAATCCCCGCACGCCCCCAGCCCCACCGGGGCGGCGGAATCCTTAGCCCACGCCGTAAGCCGTGGGTCCGGATCGCGCCAACCACATCTCCCCATCTCCTGCGTCAGCGTTCTCCCCCCTCCGTCCAATTCGGCAGTCTCCAGAGAGCCGGCAAACTGCCAGCTCAAGAGACCGCGGGTTCTGCTTCCAGGCCAACATTGAGTGGGAAGAAGCGTTGCCGAAGGGGCCGGGCGGATAGCCTCGGAAGCGGACGGATCAAGAGTTCCCCATCTGTCACATTCGACTAGGTGACTACGCGGAGTCCGGGCCCCCGCAGCGTTCATTCGCATCCGCGGGCCAAGTGCCATGTCCTCCTACTCATCACTGGAAGTATTCGCTTGACAGTTGAAGATGAAGATCCCCTGGATGTCATCCCTGGACAGGTCGTGGCTATTCCCGCTGCCGCGAACCACACGTTCGTCAATACGAGCGACGTTACCGCCACTCTGGTCGAAGTCTTTGGCAGGTGGATATTCAGAAGTTATCCAATGTGGGGTTTCCTGAGGGTTGAGTCGACCCGTTTCAGGGGTTCTTGCCCCGATTCGGGACTTGTAGGAATGTATGGTTCGGTCTGCAGCCAGCGCGATTGGCTGCAACCTGCCACCGCCGTTTCGTGCGCCCTTCACCGGAACCATAATTTGGCAATCGACTTGCTTAGTCAATGGTGCCGAGTGAGTACGATGCCACAGTCATCCGCCCGGAAGCTCTTTCTTTGCATTGAGACGCTGGGCGCGTATCGCCCATGCCGTGTGGAAGAGTGCGTCAAATCACTCATCAAAACTTGGAGTTAAATTGAATGATTCATGAAGTCACTGGAGACATCCTTCTTACCAAAGCCAATGTGCTCGCCCATGGAGTGGCGCCTAATGACCACTTCGATCAAGGCTTGGCCTTGAGCCTGCGCGAACGGTGGCCAGCCATGGTGAAGGATTTCCGTCACTACTGCCACAACGATCGTCCTAAGCCCGGCGGCGCATGGATCTGGTCAGGTGTGGGTTCGTATCGAATCGCTAATTTGCTCACCCAGAAGCCCTCTGATGGCCCCGGTGGTCACCCGGGTCGCGCCTCCACCGAACACGTGAACCACGCGCTGCGCGCACTGCGCCACATGGCCGAGCGCGAGAATCTGACAAGCATTGCCATTCCGCGTCTGGCTACAGGCGTAGGAGGTCTGGATTGGGACGACGTAAAGCCGCTCGTTGAGCATCATTTGGGCGATTTGGAAATCCCCGTGTACCTCTACACACACTTCGAGAGCGGTGTGCAGGCGAAGGAAGCCGGGCTTTAGCGTCGCCGCACGATCGTTGGGGCGGCCTATCGCCTGAATTCTAGGTGCGCAGGAGCCGATGATCAAGTTGCGTGGATCGTAGCGCCGGTAGGTCAGCGAAAGAGACTCAAGCGGTGTTACGAGTAATTTTCTATTATTGGAAATTGCAGGACATTACCCGGGAGAGAGTTGATTCTAGCCCGTAATCGCGTCCTTTCTATCGCTTCACCTTGCCCCTGCGTCCAATCGCGGGCGCCGCAGATCGTGCTTGACGGCGACCTCGGCAGGCACGCCGTGCGTCCCGTCCTACCGACTGGGACGGGAGGTGGAGAACCGGCCTAGCTAACGACTCGAACACTGCCTGTGGAGTCTGCGCTAATTCGCCCGTTTTCGCAGAATCAACACCCCGGCGACAAGAGCGGCTGTACTGCCGGCGGTCCACATCCGCCTTCCCGGAGTGTCGTTTAGGGCAATACCAAAGAATTCAAGCTCAATGCGATCGCTGACTCCGAGAAGTGCTGCTAGGCCAAAGGCAACTCCGAGTACGCCCATTAGAAGTAGGCCGCAGCCCAGAGCTTCGGCGAGAGATTGGGGCTGTTCGCGAGGAGTCGACATCAGTTCGGCGGGCTCTCGTTGTCGGCGCGAAATTTTCGCTTCAACCCAACCGCGTCTAGGGTCCAGGAAACGAAATCGACGCGACAAACCCGCGTCGCGCCGGAGCGACCATCCAATTGACGCGCGACAAGCGGCCGCCCTTTCTATGGCGAGTTACCGTCCGTCCCACGATGTACCCGATGGTCGCGCCGGCAACGACATCGGATGTGTGGTGCGCGTTCTCCTGCAGCCGCGACACGCCTACGTAGCTCGCCACCGCGTACGCCGGAATACCGACTTTCAGCCCGTAATTCCGCGAGAGCACCGTTGCCCACATGAACGACATCGAAGTGTGCCCGGAAGGGAAAGAAACGTCGTTCGAGCCGTCCGGCCGCGTCCGCTAAAACACTTTCTTCATGCTCCCCGTGACTACGCCGTTGACCACGAAGCCCTGGGCCAGCGCGTATGTCGTCGACTTAAAGCGTGGGTCACCGTCGCGGTAGAGGCCCGCCGCGAAGAGTCCCGCGACGACCGGCGCTATCAGCTCGGCGTTGCCGATATGCTCCCCCGGCTCGACGAGCCTGTCGCCGTTTTCGGGATTCGTCAGAAAATAGGTCTTGACCCTCTGTTCTGGCACCACGGAAAGACCGGTCGCCGCCGCGCCAATGGCGAACGGCGCAATGTTGTCCTTGGAGAATAGACCGCCGAAGTTCTTCGCCAGATCCTTAGCGAAGTCTCGGCTACGCGGAGCTTCAAACGCGGTCGGCGGTTCAGCAAACGCCGACCCGCACAGGTACAGCGCGGCCGCCGCACAGCAAGATATCGAGAAGCTTCTCAATGCTGGGCCTACACGGCTCTAATCTAATTCATCGAGACTGTTGGCCAAACGGTTCCCTGGTCCTTCTTAGTGACCGGGGCCTCACCCTTATAAAGGAATTTCTGAACGCGTTGGCCACGGTACGTTTCCGTGCTGTAAAGATTGCCCTTGGAATCCGTGGCAATGCTGTGTACGGCGTAGAACTGTCCCGGCTGCCGGCCGCCGTCGCCGAACGTCGTCAACACCGTCAGTGACAGCCGGTCGAGGACGTGGATCTTCATATTTGCTCCGTCCGCCACGTACAAATACTTCTGTTCCGGGTCCCGCGAAAGAGTCACGTCAAACGTCGCTCCGTCGCCCAGCGTATTCTTGGCGATGACTACCTCGTTTACGTACGTGCCGTCCGTCTGGAAAACCTGTATGCGATTGTTCGTTCGATCGCAAGCGTAGAGCAGTCCGTCGTCGGCAAGCACGACCGCATGGACCGGCGTGCGGAACTGCTGCGACAGCGGGTCGGCCGGGTTATAAGGCGGCAACTGCGTATCGTCAGGCACGTTGCCGTAGGCGCCCCAATGGCGCTTGTATTCGCCCGTGTCCGCGTCGAGTACGATCACCCGGCGATTGCCGTAACCGTCGGCGATATAGATCTCGTTCGTTTTCGGGTCGACCAGCGTCTTAGCCGGCAACTTGAAGTTCTCTAGATCGTTGCTGCCCTTGCCGCCAAAAGGTTTGCCGACTTGCAGCAAGAACTGTCCGGTCTGGCTGAATTTGAGAATCATGCTGTCGTGGACCGCGCCCTGGCCCATCGCGCTCTCGTCGTGAGGCTGGAGCGTTGCGCCCGCCGCGACACCGCGGCCATTGCCGCCGATCCACACGTTGCCTTTGTGGTCCACGTCGATGCCGTGGTTCGACGTCGGCCAATCGTAGCCTTCGCCCGGACCGCCCCAGTGTCCGATCAGATCGCCCTCGGAGTTGAACTGCAACACGGGGGGCGCCGGCACACAGCATTCCGAAGCCGGCGGATCCCACGTCGCGTAGACCTCTTTCGCCTCTAGCGAACCGCCGCGATGAATGATCCAAACATTGTCGTTGTCATCCACATCGACGCCGATCACCGCTCCCAGCAGCCAATGATTCGGCAGCGGCTTCGGCCACATCGGGTCGACCTCGAACTTGGGGGCCATCGGTCCGCCTGCGTCGCTCGCAGCCTGTTGTTCAACAGGGGCCGATGCGCAGCCAAGCAGGCCAGTAATGATGAGTGTCGCGGCGCCAAAATGGAGTTTGTGGGTCATGTCTACCTCGCTATACAGGGTATACGGTATCATACACGGTCCAGCGGCCCAGTAACACTGTGTTTCTTCGTTTTCTTTTAATTCCCTTCGCGGCGGCTCTGTGTCTCGTGCACGTCGCCGCCCTATCCGCCCACGATATTCCCCTGGACGTCGCCGTCCACATGCTCGTCAAACCAGAAGGCGACCGGCTGCAACTGCTCGTCCGTATGCCTCTGCAGTCGATCCGCGACGTCGAGTTCCCCGAGTTCGGCCCAGGCTACTTAGACATCGATCTGCTGGCTCCGCAACTGACCGACCTGGCCACGCTGTGGATCGCTAACGACGCCGAAATCTACGAAAACGGACGCCGCCTGCCCCTCCCGCGCATCGCCGCGACGCAAATCTCTATCCCGTCCGACCGCTCATTCTCCTCCGCCGACGAAGCCGTCGCTCACATCACTCAGCCCCTGCTGTCCAACTCCGTCAACGTCGTCTGGAACCAAGTGTGGTTCGACGTTCTGTTGGAGTACCCGATCTCTTCCGATCAGTCGGCCTTCTCCATGCGCCCAGGCATGGAGCGGCTTGCCGCGAGAGTCGTCACCACGCTGCGCTTCCTGCCTCCTGGCGGCGCGGTTCGGGCCTACGAGTTTGACGGCGATCCAGGCGTCGTCCCGCTGGACCCGCGCTGGCATCAGGCTGCTTGGCGTTTCGTCGAGTCCGGATTCTTCCACATCCTCAGCGGCGCCGATCATCTGCTTTTCCTGCTGTGTCTGGTGATCCCCTTCCGCCGCATACGCCCCCTGATCGGCGTCGTAACCGCGTTTACTATCGCCCACTCGCTCACGCTGGCAGCTTCCGCCTACGGCCTCGCGCCCGACGTGGGCTGGTTCCCGCCGCTCATCGAGACGCTCATCGCCCTCTCCATCGTTTGGATGGCTCTCGAGAACATCGTCGGCGTCACGCCCCAAAATCGCCGCTGGATGTTCGCTCTCGGCTTCGGCCTTGTGCACGGGTTTGGCTTCTCATTCGCCCTGGGCCAGACGTTGCAGTTTGCCGGCGAACACTTGCTCACTTCGCTGCTGGCTTTCAACGTCGGCGTCGAAATCGGCCAACTCCTGGTCCTGATCGTTCTTGTTCCAGCGTTGGCTCTTGTGTTCCGCTACGTGGTCGCCGAGCGAATCGGCACGATCATCCTCTCGGCCATCGTGGCCCACACCGCCTGGCATTGGATGATGGATCGCGGCGCCATCCTCGCCAGATTCGACATCCAGTGGTCAGCGGATATTCTGCTCTGGCTGGCCGCCCTGGTTGCCATCGCGGCCGCTGCCGGCGCCGCCCACCGTTACTTCTCGCGGCCAAAACCCGTCTGAGGGGTGTAGGATTGGCCTGTCAAAGGAGACGTCTAACGCCATGTCATTTCGCCTGCTGCTCTGTTTCGCTCTTTGCGCCCTCGCTGCCTTCGCCCAAGAGCAGCGCGTCTTCTATTACCCCAAGCCCGTCGCGCGCACCCCCTACGTCGCGCCGATGAAGCCCATCACACGCCTGGACGACATCAAGGCCAAATACGCCGGGCAGACCAACTGGCGCGAAAAGATTATCGACGACGGCAACTCGCTCGCCCACATGGTCCAAGAGGCCCCAGGCTATAAGTACCCCCGCCGCATGTTCGCCGATTCGCCCGCCTGGTGGGTCGTCATCGAAGGACGCGTCCGCTTCGAGATCGAGCAGCCCGACGGCAGCTTCGAGATCATTGAAGCGACCAAAGGCTCCTACGTCTTCGTCCCCGAGCGCATGGTGCATTCGCTCGAAGTCATCGGCGACCAACCCGCGATTCGTTTTGAAGTGACGCTCTACGCCGCGACGCCTGTGTTCGCGGAGAAGCCCGCCGTCGCTCCCGGCGCCGCGATCGAGTACATTCCTGTACGGCTCAGCACCGGTCCAAACCCGCTCGACGTCGCCGACCTAGACGGCAAGCCCTGGTCGTCGCACGTCAACGTCTACGAACTCGCCAAGCAGAATGAAGCGCGCCCGAATTGGAGCCGGCCCGCCATGCGCAAGAATCGCGTCCGCGGCAACTTTATCTGCGGCCAGGCCGTTGCCGGTGATGGCACACCTGCCCCCGGCGTCCGCGGACACATGCACTCCGACTTCGCCGAATTCTGGGTCGTCATGCTCGGCGAACTCCGCTGGATCTTCGAAGGCGACGTCGCGACCGCCGTCTACGGCAAGCCCGGCGACATCGTCTACGCCCCGCCCAAGACCTTCCACATGCCCCAGTTCTGGGGTAAACAAGGCCTCAACTGCCGCCTCACCAGCAGCACCTTCCCCAGCGCCAACCACCTCTACGACGTCGAAGAGTAACCCGGCCCCAGCGCACACGACCAACAACAGACCAGGGGCTCGCGCCCCTGGCTCAGGTTGGGCAAAATGCGACGGGACTGGCTAGGACCACGGTGCGGGACCGCGATGAATTTCCATGTCTTCGCCTTGTCCCTTGAGTACGTATTCGACTGCGGCCCACACGTCTTCCTCTTCCCACAGCCAACGCGTGGTGCCATGAGTCGCCCACTTCGGCCGGGCGCTGGTCTCCAGGCCGACTCGCACCAGAGCTCTGCTCGCATAGGCCTTGAACTCACCCATTACCCGCTCGGGCTTTTCTCCCGTCGCGACGACGGCATGGACGTGGGTCGACCGCACATGCGCCGCCGACAGCCACCAGCCTCGAAACTGACAGCTCTGCCGAATCGAATCTAGAACCACTCTGCGCCGTGATGCGTCCAGGCGGAACGTAGCAGCCCTCATCAGGCCTCTTTCAGCGTTCGAACGTTGAGTATCGGCACGCAGGTAAGCAGTACCCGGAACGTTATCTTGGCGATCAACCGTTCCCGACTCCTCCGCATGGACTCTGGTTCCGTAACAGGAAAAAGTGATCAGAAAAGCGATGGGCCATCGACCTGGCCGCACGCCGACGTCATTCGGAATCCGCCCAACCTACCACACCTGAGGCGCTAATCCACCCACTTTCTGCCCAACCCGAGCCAGGGGCGCGAGCCCCTGGTCCCTTCCTAGCCCGCCACTCCTCCTTGCTCTGCCAGTGCAGTAACCCGGCACGCGCTAAGACCGGGATTGCCTGCCGTCGGCGCCGAGAGGGTTGCGTTGCGCATACTAGACTCGGTTCTTGGGGAAAGATCTATGACTGTTGCACGGCTGTCCGTTCTGCTGCTCTGTGTCGCCCATTTGGGGGCCCAGCCCAGCGGGCGGATCAATGGAGTGATTGACAAGCTCCAGCAGGGCGAGCCTGTTTTTGGAATCTTCTCCGAGGACCGTTCTCCCACCAACGCGGCCGCCCTGAACGATTCAGCCCTCGACTTCATCATCATCGACATGGAGCACAGGCCTCTGGACTTCGAATCCCTACGCCAGTTCCTGCAGGGCATGCTGTCCAGGAACGACCACACCAGCAGCAACCCTCTGCGTCCCCCGGCTCTACCCTTGGTCCGTCTGCCCCAGAACGGCAGCGAGCAGCTGCAATTCCTGATCAAACAGGCGCTCGATGTCGGGGCTTATGGGCTGGTACTGCCTCACATCGAGAGCAGGGAACAAGCGCTGTCCGCGGTACGGGCGGCTCGCTATTTCCAAAAAAGCGGGGCTTCTGATTTCGATCCGCCAGGCCTGCGCGGCGTGTCCCCAGCGGTGGCGGCCAGATACTGGGGCCTGTCGATCGATGAGTATATGGAGAAAGCCGACCTGTGGCCGCTCGATCCATCAGGTGAGGTTCTGCTGATCATGCTGATCGAGTCCCGTGAAGGCGCGGAGAACATAGACGCCATTCTCGAGGCCCCGGGAATTGGAGGCATCTTCATCGGTACCTGGGACCTGGCAACCTCGCTGGGTTTCCCACGAGACTCCGAGGCGCCCCAGGTAACCGAGGCCATTGCCAAAATACTGGCTGCCTCAAAGAGGGCAGGAATTCCCTGCGGCATAACCACCACCATCAATACCGTAGATCAGCACCTGAACCAGGGCTTCCGCATCCTGACGGTGGGCAGTGACGTAGGAGTTTCGCCGGCAGCAGCGGTCGTCCTGGAGCATCTGCAAGATCGGGGACGGTGAGGGTGCAGGCCAAAGCGAATTGCGAGCCGACGGTAAGCCGCTAACGCATGTGACCGACTCCCATACGTTCACATCTCGGATCGGACCCCCTTCCGCCTGTTGCCAATCGCAGCAAGACCGAGAACCCTAGCAGCCAGCGTCAGCATTTCCAGGCCGGCCGGAGCGGGCATTTGCCCCGGTTTGTCCACGACGATCGGTCCCCTGCGGGCAGCAGTTTGGACAGGAAGGCGAGGCTTGGCGGCCCACGGTAAAATAGAAACAGCGACGTGACACGTTATTCCAACCTCAAAGACGCGGTCCTGGATCTCGATCCGCTGTTGATTCGTACGCTCGCCGCGTTCTCGATCGACGAAGGGGACGAGAGTCATGTGGTCACCTTCCGCTTCATGCTTTACGGTCAGCACTTGGAGCGCCCAAGCGACGTCGATCAGTGTCCCGACAAGACGGTGCTGCTCGATGCGAGGATCAATCTTGAGCAAGAGATCGCCGACCTCGATGACTGCGAAATCCTGGGCTCACTCAACGCTGCGCGCCTTGCTCCCACACTGGCCGACTCCCCGGCGAAGTCCCATCGCTGGGTCGTCAAGACGCACTCCGGCTCGCAGGGCGAACGCATCGAGTGGCGTAGCTCGATCTATTAACCGCCGGTTCCTCTAGAATTGAGACCTATGCCGAACTTCATCGTGAGGTTCATCGAGCAGTTAGGAATGCCCGCCGCGCTAGTGCAGGCGCTCGTGCTCCCGCTATTGGCTGCGCTGCTGCTGTGGGGAATGCGGCGCCTGTTCCTTTGGCTGATCGCCAAGCGCTACCACCGTCCGCAGGACATGCGCCGCTGGCGGCACATCACCATCTATGTCGTGCTGGTCGCGGCCGGGCTCACCTTCCGCGGAATCTGGGTCGGCAGCCTGGAGCAGGTCTCGATCTTCCTCGCGGCGACGACGCAGCTCGATGCCGCCGCCACGCTCGACTGGCTCACCACATCGCTAAGCGTTTTCTTCTCTACGGTCGCCTTGGTCTTGGCCGTCGCCGTCACCCGGACGCTCTATCACTCGGCCCTGGTCCGCGTGCGCTCCTGGACGATGCATGGGCCGTCGTTCCGCATCCAGCGCCTGGAACTGCTCACGCGGGAACGTTTTCGCAGCGGCTTAGTCACGGTGCTGCGCTTTGTCTACTACGCGCTGCTGATTACGGCGACGCTGATGTACATCCTGTTCGTGCTGAACGCCTATCCGTCGACGGCTCGATTCAGCGGCATGCTGTTGAGCGCCTTCGCGACGGCCGCGGTGCAGGTCGGCGGAGCGATCATCAGCTACCTGCCGAATCTGGTTTACCTCATCATCATCGTCATCACGGCGCGCTACGCGCTCAAACTGCTCAGTATGATCATGGCCGCCGTCGACCGCAAAGACATCACTCTCCCGAACTTCGATCCTGAGTGGGCCGAACCGACGTACAAACTGGCTCGCGTCATGCTGATTCTGTTCACCATCATGGTGAGCTACTCCTATTTGCCTGGCGCGCAATCAGAGTTCTTCCAAGGATTCTCGATTTTTGTCGGCGCATTGGTCACGCTGGGCTCGACGGCGGTCATCGGCAATGTGATCTCCGGCGTTGTGCTGACTTACACCGGCTCGTTCCGCGTGGGCGACCGCGTATGCATCGGGAAGACCACCGGCGACGTCATCGAGAAGACGCTCTTCGTCACACGCATGCGCACCATCGAAAACGAGATCGTCTCGATCCCCAACGGCGTCGTGCTCACTGGTTCGGTCATCAATTACGAACGCCTAGCCAAAGACGCCGGCCTGATCCTGACGGTTCGCGTCGGCATCGGCTACGACATCCCCTGGAAGAAAGTCCACGAACTGATGCTCGCAGCCGCTGAGAAGACTTCCGGCGTGGTCTCGTTCCCGCGCCCGCAAGTTTGGCAAATCAGCCTCGATGATTTCGCGGTGATTTACGAACTACGCGCCACCACGAATCGACCGGCGAGGATGGCCAAGGTCAAGTCCGACCTGAACCGCTATATCCTGGACGCCTTCAACGAAGCCGGAGTCGAGATCATGACGCCGTCGGTGCGCAGCGTTCGCGACGGCTCCGCCACCGCGATTCCCGCCGAATACGATCCGCCGCAAGGGCCCATCGCGCGGCTGCGGGTCGACCTGCAAAACGCAGCCGATGCGCTGCGCGCCAATGACGACGCGTCCTAGCCTGCGGTCCAGCCTACAACCCGCCTCGACTGTGTCCGTCCGTCCGAATCGTCTCCAGCAGCGACCGCATCTGTTCCACCCGGCTGGCGTTGGCCCCGGCGACGTTCTCGCGCTCCCCTGGATCCGCCGCCAAGTCGTACAACTGCGGCTCCTCGTTCAAGCCCGTCTCGATATTGACGTTCGGGTTGATCGCCCGGCCCTCCTTCGGTTCGATGTACTTCCAGTTCCCGTCCCTCAGCGCAACCGTCGCCGAAACCTCCACCAGTTGCTCGCGTCCTTCGTTCGATTCGCCCAACAACGCGGGCAGCACGTTGAAGCTGTCCGGTCCTGCCTGTTCTGAAAGCGTCTGCTCGGCCAACGCCGCGAACGACGCCAGCAAATCCGTCTGGCTCACGATCGCATCCGAAACGCCCGGCTTAACTCGCGCCGGCCAACGCACGATGAACGGCGTACGCGTACCCGCCTCGAACGCACTGTACTTTCCGCCGCGCAATCCGCCGGCTGGATCGTGATCGCCCAACTTCTCCACCGCTTGATCCTCATAGCCGTCATCGACCACCGGTCCGTTATCACTGGCGAAGAGCACTAACGTGTCGTCCGCCAGTCCCAAGCGGTCCAGCGCATTCAAGACTTCGCCCGTCGCCCAATCGAGTTGCGCGATTGCGTCGCCCCGCGGCCCCATCTCGGTCGCGCCCACAAAGCGCGGGTGCGGCACACGCGGCACGTGAATGTCGTGAAACGAAAAATAGAGGAAGAAGGGCTGCTCCCGATTGCGCTCGATAAAGTCCACTGCCTTGTCGGTAATCGCGTCCGCCATATCTTCGTCGACCCAGCGCGCCGCCTGCCCACCCGACATATATCCAATGCGGCTGATGCCGTTGACGATGGTGAAGTCGTGGCCGTGACTCGGATGCATCTTCAACAGTTCCGCGTTGTCCCTGCCTGTTGGGTCGTCGCCCACTTTGTCGCCAAAGCTCACCTCGATCGGGTCGTTCGGGTCGAGACCAACCACGCGATGGTTCTCGACATAGACGGTCGGCACGCGGTCGCCCGTCGCGGGAATCAAGAACGAATAGTCAAAGCCAATCTCCAATGGCCCTGGCGCGATATCGCCGTTCCAGTCGACATCGCCGTCGCCCAAACCTAAATGCCATTTGCCCACCACGCCGGTCTGATATCCCGCGTCGTGCAGCATCGTCGCCAACGTCGTTGTACCAGGACGGATGATTAGCGGCGCGTTCCCCGGCAGAACACGCACGCCCTCCTGACGGAACGGATAACGCCCCGTCAGCAAGGAGTAGCGCGAAGGCGTACAGGTCGCCGCCGAAGCGTAGCCGTTCGTGAAGCGCAGCCCATCCGCCGCGATCCGGTCGATATTCGGCGTCGTCACGGCCGTCGCGCCGTACGCGCTCGTATCGCCGTAGCCGAGGTCATCGGCATAAATGACGACGATGTTCCTGGGTCTTTCAGCGACTACGGGAGACTCGGTCGTTCCCCCACAAGCCGTCAGTAGGATCAGAGCAGCCGTTGCCAGATAGCGCATGCGCAAAAGAATAACCTACTCGCCGCCCGGTCAGGTTATCGCGCGCTCAACCTCAAAGCCTGCGCCAGCTCCGCCACCGACGGCAACAGCAGCGTATGCGGCACTGCTTCAAGCATTGCCTTGTCGTGCGCCCCCGACAGCACTCCGATATTCCACCTCACGCCAGCGTTGTCGCCCGCCTGCAGATCGCGCGTCGTATCGCCGACAACAGCGACTCGCCGAGGGCTTATCGCTCCGCTAGCCTCCATGGCATGAAAGATCAGATACGGAGCGGGACGCCCCTGCAATACTTCGTCTCCGCAAACGACCGCGTCGACTCTACCGTCATTCCAGCGCAACGCTTCAAGCAGCAGGGTCGCGGTGTCGCGGTCAAATCCCGTATTCAGCGCAATCCGGACTCCCCACTCGCGTAGTTCCTGGAACGCTTGCTCGGCCCCCGCGATGGCGCGCACCCCGCCCGAAGTGTAGCGATGCGCCAGGTGCTCCTTGAACGATTCGTACAAACGGTCCGCGGTTTCCTCCCGATCCGGACTCGGCGGAAGAAGTTGAAACAAAGCTTGGCGCTTGGACCTGCCCCGTACAGCCCTAATTTGCGCCGGCGTTACGTCAATGCCATATCCGGCCAGCGCCGAAGCAAAAGCAGCAGGCACTTCGCCGTTGTCTTGCACGGTCGTGCCAGCCATGTCGAAGACGACCAAGTCCAGGTCTTGCTCAATGCTCATTTCCGTTCAATATTGTCGCTCTACAGGCCATCCTACGCGCCTTCTTTCTTCAGCGAGGGCGAGTGGTAGTCCGACGCAGCGCTTGTGAAACGCAGCCGCTCCACCGCTGCCGCGAGAACTAAGGCCTGGCTATTCCTGTTTGAGGGCGGAAGCGGGGTCGGTTGAGATGACCCTGCGGGCGGCCAACGATGCCGCCGCAAGGGCGACTGTCGAGAGCAGCAGTGCGACGCCCAGCAAAGTGGCGGGGTCGCCGGGTTCGACTTGGTACAGCAGCGAATCGAGCAGCCGAGTGGCGACCGCGGAACAAAGAAGGCCTAGGCCAAGGCCCACAGCGACCATCCAAACGGCGGAGCGGACTGCCCGCCAGAAAATCTGCGCGCCGCGGGCGCCCAAGGCGATGCGGACGGCAAACTCATGGGTCCGTTGAGCGACGGCGTAGGCCATGACGCCGTAGACGCCCACGGCAGCGATCAGCAGACCGGAGAGCGCGAAGCCGCCGAGCAACCAAAAGTAAAAGCGGGCTTCGCTGGTTTGTTCGTCGAAGCGGTCTTCCAGCGTCGTGATTTCGACGGTGATCGCGGGGTCCATTCGCTTTAGAACTTGGCGGATGGCAGCGGCTGGAACGGGTGCTCCGGGAATGAGGCGCGCGACGACGTATTTAGGAGTGAAACGAAGACCGACCGGTATGTAAAGAATCGGCGGCGGCGTCTGCCTGATGCCGCGCTGGCGAACCTCGCCGACAACCCCCACGACCTCCATTTCTGAGAACTCCTTATAGACGCCATTGAACAGCCTCCGACCGATCGGATTCCCATCGCCGTAAAAAAGCATCGCTGCTTGCTGACTCAACAATGCCGGCACGGGCCAACGGCTCTCGTCCCCTGGTTCGAGGTCGCGGCCCGCGAGGAGCGGAATGTGCAGCGTGTGCAGATAGTTCGGGGCTACTTGGCGAATGTGGGCCTCCAGAGGCTGTTCCCGTGCGGGATCAATCCTGAGGGGAACGTTCGCCATCATCCGGGTGTCCATGGGAAGAATCTCGGCCATGGAGGTCGATTCCACCCCAGGCATCTGATCTATGGCGGCTTGTAGGCTGACCAAAAACCGAACGGCAGCGTCCGGCTCTTGGCGCTCATAGAACCGAGGTTCGACGGCGATCGCGTTAGCTCGCTCAAAACCGAGGTCGATGTTGAGCAGGCGGATGAGGCTGTTGGCCAGTAGACCAGCGCCGGCGAGCAGGACGACGGAAAGGGCTAATTGGGAGATCACCAGCCCACCGCGCAGTCGCCCGCCCGACTGTCCTAACAGCGTGCCCGCGCCCGCGAGGGCGGCGTTAAGGTTACGGCGCGCCGCTTGAATTGCCGGGGCCAAGCCGACGAGAAATACGCTGAGGGCGCTAGCCGCCGCCGCGAATCCGACCACTGCGAGGCTGACGCGCATCTCTTCGACGCGCGGCACATAGATGGCTTCGACGGTGGGGAGAACGCCGAGGATGATCCAGGCTAGGCCGAGTCCCAAAATACCGCCCACACAGACCGTGACGGCGGTTTCCACTAGTATTTGGCGGATGATCCGCATTCTTCCGGCGCCCAGGGCGGCCCGTACGGCCGTTTCTTTCATACGCGCGGAGCCGCGGGCCAGTTGCATGTTGGCGAGATTGGCGCAGCCGATGAGCCAGAGGCAGCCTACCGCCCCGAGCACGGTGAGGAAGACCAGGCGCATGTCGCCCACGACCCAGTCGCCAAGCGGAGTGAGCAGGACGCCAGCGCCGCGCTCGGAAGGTGATTCGTCGCGGATGCCAGCCATGACGATTTCCATGTCGGCGCGCGCGGAATCGAGCGAGACGCCCTCGCGCAGCCGCCCAATCGTCATGACCGGGCCGCCGAACCGCGAACTGCGGCTTGCCTGCAGCGGAATCAGCACTTCGGGATCGCGGATCTGACCCAAGCGAAATCCGGAAGGCGCAACGCCGACGATCGTGTAGACCCGATCGTGGAGCTGGATCTCGCGCCCGATGACTCGCTCATCGCCGGCCAGGTCTTGACGCCAGAACTCTTCGCTCACGACGGCGACCAAAGGTCCTTGGGGCAGGTCCTCGTCGTCCGTCCAGGAGCGACCCCGGAGCAAGGGTATGCCGCTGACGTCGAAAAATTCCTTGCTGACTCGCAGCACGCGAAGCCTGCGGGGAACGTCCGATCCGATCCAAGTTAACGTGGAAATCCCATCGATGCCAGCCAGGCGCTCGAAGGTGTGGGAGCGTTCGCGCCAATCGACGAAGACCCCGGGGGCGCTAGTGAAACCGCCTGCGACATCGGCAATGGTCGACTCGATAGCGACCAGGCGATCGGCGTGAGGGAACGGCAGCGGCCGGAGAATGGCATGCTGTACGACGGCGAACATAGCGGTCGTCGCGCCGATGCCGAGGGCCAGCGTCAGCGCCGTGACCGCGGTAAAGCGGCGGTAGCGGTTGAGTAACCGGAAGGCGTGACGGACTTCTTGCAGTAAGTTCTCGAGCGCGACAAGGCCGCGATGTTCGCGGTAGACCTCTTTGATCTGCTCCATGCCGCCGAACTCGCGCCGGGCGGCTTGGCGGGCTTCGTGCGGGCTCATGCCGCGAGCGATGTTCTCTTCAACCAGCATCTCGATGTGGAAACGGATTTCGTCATCGAGGTCCTCTTCGCGGCGGCGGCGAGAGAGAGTCGCCTTGAGCTTAGACCAGAGCGTGCGCATGACTTACTCGGGCTCGATGGTCAAGAAGCGTTCCATCAACGAAACTGTGTGCTGCCAACTCTGACACGCTGTTTGGATGTGTCGGGCGCCCGCCTTGGTGAGCTCGTAGAATTTGGCGCGGCGGTTATTGTCGGAGGTTCCCCAGCGTCCGAGCACCCAGCCGCGTTGTTCGAGTCGCAGCAGCGCAGGATAGAGCGTGCCTTGATTGAGCGCCAAGGCATCGCCGGAGATCTGCTCGATGCGTTTTGCCAACCCGAAACCGTGCTGAGGCCCCACGGTTTCGAGCGTGCGCAGGACCATCAAATCGAGAGTGCCTTGCAGGATCTCGGGCTTCTGTCCTCTTGTCATTCAACAGGAGTATGATCATTCTCCTTTTGAATGTCAAGAGAAGAAATTTGGACTCCTTTGGGGGAGCCTGGCACCGTCCCGCGAGCGGTCCCAAATCCGTCGGTAAGGATTAGGGCGAGGGCGCGGTAGGGGTGAGCGAAGGTGTCGGGATGGCCGGC
>JAQCLD010000025.1 GCA_027592785.1 Acidobacteriota bacterium | reverse complement strand
CCCATCAACTCTTACTCGATGACTCTAACCAGCTGATTCTATTTGACTTCTAACCGGACAGTAGTGCCCCGAAATATACCGCAGATGACCCGCAGGTTATCGAGTAGTCACCAAATCGAAACATTGGAGTTTGTGCCATGACAGCAGCTATTACGCTTAATGCTTTTCGGCGGGGAGCCCTGATGCTCGGATGCGCTCTTCTCTTCTGTCACTTCACCTCTCCGGCGCGGGCCGAACCAGGTTCGGCTATGGCGGGAGTCGTAGCCGCCGTTCGGCCTGCCGAGTCTACCGACGAACACCAACAACCGAAACGCTGGTTTCGTTACAACTCGTCGGGGCGCACACTGGGATCGAAAGATGGATGGGGCAGCGCCAAGGTTAACCTGCGGACTCAGCTCAGATTCACTTCTCCGTTCGAATCCGCACCTCGGAAGGAGAGTCACCTCAATCAGCCGGGTGAGTCGCATGTCGGCTTTCGCCGCGCGCGCTTCAAGATGGAAGGCCATATCGCCGCTCCGTGGATTGAGTACAAGTACGAGCATGACCTGACTGGCGGCAACCTACTCGACTTACGCTTTGACGTGGGTCCGGAATGGATGAAAGTTCGCTTCGGCCAATGGAAAGCTGACTACAGCCGCGAACGAATGGATTCGTCGGGCAAGCAGCAGTTTGTCGAACGGTCGATAGTCAACCGAGAATTCACCATCGATCGCCAAAAGGGCATTGAACTGACGGGGCGGTTCGCGAAAGGATCTGCCGCCGACTCTCAGTACTTCGTCGGCGTATTCACGGGCCAAGGCCGCGGAGTTTTCCGCGACCGCCGAGTCCCGGCGAATGCCGCAGACGGCTCGCCGATGTGGTTAGCCCGTTATCAGTGGAACGCTCTGGGAGGAGGCGTTTCATTGTCCCAAAGTGACCTTGAGCGCCGAGGTAATCCGCGCCTCAGTCTCGCGGTCGCTACCTCGGGGAACCGCAGCAGTTACACGCGCTTCTCCTCAAGCGGCGGCGGCCAAGCGGACGGCTTCGAGGCGGGCGCTCCGGGGCAGTATTCCGTGCGCCAGTACCTTGCCGAGGTCGCTTTCAAGCAGCAGGGCTTTTCGCTCCAGCAAGAGTTCCATTGGAAGCGAGCGGCCGACAACGTTAACTCTCGGGAAATCAACCTAAGAGGCAGCTATATCCAGGCCGGCTATTTCTTCAACGAGCTCTACAGCAAGATCCCGAGCCAGTTGGAGTTGGCTGGCCGCTACGCGTTCGTGGATCCGCGGACGGGGCAGCCCAACGATCTCATTCACGAGCTGGGCGTTGTCGCTAATTGGTTCCTTAGAGGCCACGCGGACAAAATATCCGTCGACGTCAGCCGCTACGCTCTAGTGGTTGGCCAGAATGCGCCTCGATCGCGGGTCGGCGTGCGCGTTCAGTGGGACGCGACGTTCTAGCGAGTGGCACACGTCGCTGTCCGACATCCACGCCTGTCGATCCGCCGGCTGGCGAATTCACCCACTCGCTTGTGCGACCCGAGCCAGCGGCGCAAGCCCCTCAGATTTGGCTGTCTGCTTGAGAGGACCGGCTGGCCCGGGATCGTCTCAAATGCACGATCTCGCGGATGAGCGGGTAGGTCACCGTCGAGGTGATCGCGGCGACGATCAGGCTGCCGACGAGATAGCGCCGCGTGAAATCGTAGGCCTCGCTGATTACGACAACGTCGTAGTGAACGACCGGATTCAACCCGAAGATCAAGCCGCCCACCTTGTAGCTTGCCCAGTAGAAGGGAATAATGACGATCGGGTTGTAGACGGCCATCGCGCCGAAGACCGCGAGCTTGTTGACGTGCGGATAGACGGCGACGACTAGAGCGCCGAGCAGCAGGTTGAAACCGGGCGTCGGGAGGATCGAAATGAAGGTCCCGATGGTAAATCCAAGCGCAATTTCGTGCGCCGACGAACGGGCCGACAGCATCTCTTTGAGCCGAGCTTTGAACTGCTCCACAGACCACATAGGAGACCAACGAGACAGGCGAACGGATTGAGGAAAGGATTCCATTTCGATTGTCGCCTAATAGGATGCTGGTCCCATGGGGAAGGTTGCGCGGCGGGGTGCTAATTGCGAGAAATACCTGGCTCAAGCCCAAGGGCAGGCCGTTGGAATGTCTGCAAGGAGGATTCCGAGCGGCTAGAGGTCGGGCAGCGCAACGATAAGCGACAGCGCGAGGAGTACGAAGAGGGCGGCGGCGGTCGAGACGATGTGGAATGCGTTGCGGTAGTCGGGAGCAGAGCCGCCCGCGGGGTCGGAGCGCACGCCGATCCAGATGTCCGTGACCAGCTGGCCGCCTCTCCATATGGGGCCAATGAGACGGCGCTGCAGGGCGCCGGCCATGGCGGCCTCGCTCCAGCCCGCGTTCGGGCCAGGAATGATGGAATGCTGACCTAGGCCTACCCGCCACGCCTTGCTTGCCGAGCAACCGGGAACCGCCGCTGCGACGGCGGAGAGCAAGAGCCAAGCCAGACGCGCAGGGATGAGATTCAAGAGGTCGTCGAGTCGGGCCCCGAACCAGCCGAAGCGGAGGTAGCGCTCTGTCCTGTAGCCGACCATTGAATCCATGGTGCTGATGACTTTGAAGATGACGGCGCCGGGGAGGCCGGCGAAGGCGTAGAAGAGAACGGGGCTGGCGAAGCCGTCGACGAGGCTTTCGGCGAGGCTTTCGATGGCGGCGCGGCGGCAGGCAGGGCCGTCCATTTGGTCTGTGTCGCGGCCTACTAGTTTGGCGACGGCGATTCGCGCTTTCTCTAAGTTGCCTTGGGAGACGGCTTGGTCGACGTCGCGCCCGTGTTTAAACAGATCGCCGAGGGCGATCATGCTGTACAGCGTGAAGACGTGAAAGGCCTGTCCCGCCAGGGGATGAAGGCCATAGAGCCCGATGGCGGCGAGACATAAAGCGCTGACCCAGAGAGCGGCCAGCAACACGAAGAGAATGCAGCCGCCGACGTAGCCGTCGAGGCGAATAGCGCGTAGCAGTTTCTCAAACCAAGTCAGCGTCAGGCCTATTAGGCGGATGGGATGGAGCGGGTAGGTGGGGTCGCCGAAGATGAGGTCGAGGGCCACGGCAATCAGCAGAAGCTCGATGCGCGGCTGAAGAATCGTCAGGTCCACTTGGACTTCCACCCGAGGGCGATTGCACGCAGGACGAGGTCAATGGGATCGGCTTCGGCGGCTTGCAATTCTGACCAGAAAAGATGCCAGGACTCAGGCTTCGCCGAGAGCGCGGCGGCCATCGAGGCAGCCTGATGGCGGAGCGATTCTTGAGCTAGACCAGCGGGCAATGTGCCGTAGCGGATGCGGTCGAGAACGGCGGCGAAAGCGTAGGCGGCCGCGGCGACGCCAGGCTCGAAGAATACCGACTTATCGTTGTCTTTGAGCAGCTGATAATCGGCCTCGGAAAGCAAGCGGGGCAGCGTTTCGTAGGCGCGGGACTCGCTGAGGCCGAAGCGTCCGAGGGCGTGGAAGAGGCCGCGCCCATAGGACGGCTCAAGGCCGTTTTGCCAGCGCAGGGCTTCCTTCGTGGCGTCGCGCACAGCGATGCCGATCAACTCTCCCAACTTGACGTGTGGGCTGGTCGCTTCTTTCGCTTTGCGCGAAGGATCGAGCGGCGCGGCGACACAGAACTGGTCGGTGCCGGTGCCCGTGGCGAGGCCCTCAGAATAGAGGCTCGGGGTGGCGAGTTCGAGCAGGGCAACGGTCTTGGCCTCGGTCATGGTGACCACGGCGCGGGCCTGCGCGGCGGGTGTGAGCGGCCAATTGAAGAGCAACATCGTGTTGATGGTGCCGTTGTGCGGATTCAGCTTCGACCAGCCGTGCTCTCCCTCGTGCCAGACGGCGGGGTCCCCGGCGCGGGCGGCGTTGCCTTGGACACCAGCGGTGACGACGGCGACGACCGCGAGGTCCTCGAACTGCTCGCTGCGCAGGACCGCGTAGTTCATGTTGGCGGCGGTGCCCATGAGAGCGACTTCGTCCGGCTCAAGGTTGATTTCAGAGCAGACGACGCGGTGATAGTGGTCGGCGCCGTGCTCGGTAATAACGCCGTGGCGGGCGATATGCGCTTTGCCCTCGCAGCTTTGGTGGTTGACAAGATAGCGAGCCGATTCAGTCTGGCCCCCGGCGACTGAAGAAGTGCTCAGCACACGATGGGGGCCGAGGAGTTCGGCGACGACGAAGCGCCCAAAGCGGCTAATAGCAGCGGTTTCGCTGCGGTAGAGGGATTCGCTGGCGTCGTTGGTAGGCATGAAGTAAGAGAAGCGGAGGGTTCGACTATGGCGAAAGCCGGCGCATTTCGTCTCGCCTTGACTTCGTTTGCGACACGGGATATCCTTCGATCACCTCTTGGGCGCCCACTGTGGGCCTAACAGGGAAGTCCGGTGAAATTCCGGCGCGGTCCCGCCACTGTAATCGGCGAGCTGATCCAAGAAGCCACTGGAGCGAAAGCTCTGGGAAGGCTGGATCGGCGCTAGCGAATCACACGGTTCGCTTGAAGTCGTAAGCCAGGAGACCTGCCTGAGAGCGTGTAGGCGCGTTTTTCCGCGTGGAATACGGAGTGCTGCCATGACTGGACCTTCCCGGGTCACCGGGTCGTCTTCTTTTCGCCATTGGGCGAAGGCAATCTTTGCTCAGCAGTCATAACGGCTTTCTCAAGTTTCGCTAGGAACATTCGCGCACTCACGTCGTTCGCCCACGGGTTTTCGGGCGAGGAGGCGAAAAGTGAGCATTGCAACGAAACGCGGAGACGCGGGCCAGACCGGCTTAGCCGGGGGTATTCGCGTGTCGAAGAATTCGATGAGAGTCGAAGGGTACGGCACGATCGACGAGCTGATCTCATCCATCGGATTCGCTCGGTCAATTTGTCCGGACGAACCGATCCGGACTCTTCTCAAAGAGGTACAGCGAGAGCTCTTCAGTTTGGGCTCGGCGTTAGCGACGCCGCCCGAGAGCAGCAAGAAGCCGCCCGTAATTACGGCCGAGATGGTCGAGCGGTTGACGTCGGAGATCCACCGCGTCGAGGCCGTCGAAGGCGTATTGGCGGACTGGTCGATTCCCGGGGAGCACCCCGTATCGGCAGCGCTGGATGTGGCGCGCACTATTTGCCGGCGTGCGGAACGCCAGGCCGTGGCGCTCAAGGAATCGGGCGAAGACGTCGCCGCTGAAATCTTGGCCTACCTGAACCGGTTGTCGGATCTGTTGTGGATCCAAGGCCGATTGGTGGAGCTGGAAGTGGGCGTTGATGCTGCGTTGAGAACTGAAGGGAACGCTGGTCCGCGCTGGTCGCGCGCCTGGTAAGGGGGAGAGTCATGAAGAATAGAAACTGGATTACTGCAGCGCTGCTGACGCTGCTCTTTACCTCCTCGGGCCTGCGGGCCGACAGCGTTAAGGGGCGGGTAGTCGACCCGCAAGGGCTGGCGGTCGCGAATGCGCGGCTACAACTGTTTGACCGCAACAGCGGCGAACGCCGTAGAGCGGTGAGCGATGCAGAAGGCGCCTATAAGTTTGTGAATTTGGCGGCCGGAGATTATTTGCTCGATGCCGAAGCGCAAGGCGCGGCAATGACCGGATCCCAAGAAATTGTGGTTCGTGGAGACGAGACGTTGGACGTAGAACTAACGATCACCGGCGCGGATGTCGAAGTGATTGTGACGTCATCGAGCACGCCGTTGCTGCTGACGGAAGTCGCCAAAGCGGTGGACGTGATTGATTCCGAAGAGATGGCGATGCGCAATGAGTTTGTCTTGTCGGAGGTGTTGCGAAGCATACCGGGAGTGCGCGTGCGACAGTTGCGCGGTCCGGGCAGCACAACGACTTTGCAGACCCGCGGTATGCGCTCCTACGACACGGCGCTGCTGATTGACGGCATGCGCTTTCGAGACGCGGCGGGCACGCAGGGCGATGCTTCGGCGTTGTATCAGGATTTGCTGATTGTAGATACCGAGCGCGTCGAGTTCATGCGTGGGTCGGGTTCGTCGTTGTACGGTTCGCACGCGATGGCGGGGGTGATTAACGTCAACTCCAGTCAGGGCGGCGGCAAGACGCACGGGGAAATTCGTGCGGAGGGCGGCGGCCTTGGCATGGTGCGCGGTGTGGCGCGAGTCGGCGGCGGGTTGGCCGACGATCGTTTCGTCTACAGCGGCGGATTCTCGCATCTGAACGTGCAGGACGGCTATCGCAGCCGGAGCCCGCACCGAAACACGAGTGCGCAGGGATTTGCGAAGTATCAATTCACGCCGAAGATTTCGGTGAGCGGTCGCTTGTGGGGCGCGGATGTGTTTACGGCACAGGCAGACAGTGCGGCGTTTCCGAGCGAGGTGACGGCGAACTTCCCAGCAACGGGAACAGTACCGGCGATTGCGCTGCCGATTGACCAGGTGGAGCGTTATGAGGCGGGGCTGCCAATCAGCGCAGGGAATGCGACGTTCGTCCCGTCTCCGATCGACCCCGACAGCCGCAGGGTCTCTGCGTTCTTGGCGGGCGCACTGATCCTGCAGCACCAGCTGACTGCGAATAGCTCTTACCGCATCGCATACCAGGGCGTTGACACGAATCGTTCGTTTCAAGACGGTCCTGCAGGCCTTGGCGACGAGTTCAAGAACTTCAGCACGGACGCGCAATTCGATGGACGAACCGCCACGCTGCAGGCGCGGACAGACCATCGCGTCGGTGCGAACCAGCTGCTTACCGCCGGCTATGAGTTTGAGAGGGAGGAGTACTACAACTTCAACACTAACGAGAGTCCTAACCCGGCGACGAGCGAGATCGACATCGAGCAGAGAAGTCACGCCGTATTCGGGCAGGACCAGATTCGTCTCGTCGACGGTCAGTTGCATTTGTCTGTCTCAGGAAGAGCACAGTTTTTTGAGACCGGCACGCCTTCGTTTTCCGGGACGGCGAACCCTTACGACGAGGTTGAATTGGAGACGCCGCCTGCAGCTTACACCGGCGACGCCGCGCTGGCTTACTTTTTCCGGGGCAGTCAGACGAAGCTGCGCGCCCACGGGGGAAACAGTTATCGGGCGCCTTCTTCCTATGAGAGATTTGGTGCTTTTCTATCGCCGAGCTTCAGCAGTTTCTACGGCGATCCGCGGCTGAGCGCGGAGCGCTCGATCGCGGTGGATGCGGGAATCGATCAGTGGCTGTTCGACTCGAAGGTGCGCTTGAGCGGAACGTTCTTCTACACCGAGCTGCAGGAGACGGTGGTCTTCGATTTCGCCAACTTCCCGCTGGACGACCCGTTCGGCCGCTTTGGCGGATATGCCAACGGCGGCGGCGGAATCGCGCGCGGGTTGGAGGTGAGCGGGGACGTTTCACCGACATCGAGCACGCGGCTTCGAGCGTCTTACACGCTCACGAACTCGGACTCAAGGACGCCGCGGATTGGGACGGACTTCTTTGGGATTCCGTCGCAGTCGGACCATATCTTCTCGGTGACGGCGACGCAGTGGATTACGCGGCGCTTTCAGACGACGTTTGATTTGTTCGCGGCGAGCGACTATTCGTATTCGCCGTTCGGGGCGATGAGCAGACGGATGATATTCAATGGACCGCTAAAGGCTGATGTCGTGTTCAGCTACACCTTGCCGCTGACGGATAGGCGGAGCGTGGAGTTCTACGGCAAGGTCGAGAACGTCTTGAATCGAAAGTATTACGAGAACGGCTTCGGCTCGCCGGGCGCGTGGGCGATTGGCGGGATGAGGTTTAAGTTCTAGTGCAGTTTGTGAGGCTGAAGAAGCTAGCGGGGAATCTGCTGGCAGTGGGGGGAGCGGCGGTGGTCGTCGCTCTCTTCTTGTTTGCTTTTCGCTACGACAGCGATTTGCAGCAACCGGTGCGAAGGCGCGTTGTGGCTGCGGCGGTCGAGCACGGTGATCCGTTTCCGCGGACGATTACTGACTACTATGGCGATGCGTTGACGTTGGAACGGGCCCCGCAGCGGATCGCTTCGCAGGCGTTGACGATCGATCACTTCTTGTTGGCCACGGTTCCGCCCGGCAGGATCGTGGCGATGAGCAACTACGCTCGAGACGAGCGCTACAGTTTCGCAGTGCAAGAGGCACAAAGAGCGGACGCGGTTGTCGCTACCGATGTCGAGGCGGTGGTACTGCGTGATCCGGAAGTGATGTTGATTTCGCACAGCGCGCGAGCGGACCAGGTGGACTTGGCGCGATCGGCGGGGATTCCGGTAATTCGATTGCTGACGATATTCGACGACTTCGATGAGATCGCAGAGCAACTGGAGGCGGTTGGCCGCGTAACGGGTGAGGACGAGAAGGCGCGCGCAGCTGTGGCGCAGATGCGGCGAAGAGTTGCTGCGGCGAAGGCGATGAGGCCGGCGGATGCCAAGCCGGTGCGTATCTTGGCGTTGACGGTTTACTCGTCGAGTTACGGCAAGGGTTCGTTGTTTGATTACATCGTGAACGAGCTGGGCGCGGTGAACGTAGGAACCGAACAAGGGCTGGGACCGTACGGGCAGATCAGCGCGGAGCAGGTGGCGTCGTGGAACCCGGATTGGATTGTCGCGGGGGCTGAGAACGCATCGATTGAAGAAGTACGCCAACGGATGCTGAAGGACACCGCAGTTTTGGTCACCGAGGCGGGCCGCACAGGGCAGGTGCTGGTGGTGAAAAACCGCGAGTTCCTGACGATGTCGCATCATGCCGTGGAACTCATGGAGAGCCTGGCGCGAGCGATCTACGGGGAGACAAAGTGAGCCAAACGTCGATTCCAGCGCCGCCGAAAACGACGGTGAGTTTCTGGCGGCCTAGGGCTGCGCTGTTGTACTTTCCGACCGTGTGCGTGTTGCTCGCCATCGCCGCCGTGGCGGGGATTTCGATTGGCTCGACCTATATCCCTTGGGAGACCGTGGCGCGGGTAATCGCTGGCCATCTGTTGCCGGCGGGCTGGGTGGACGTCAACGGCGTGACCCAAGCCGAGCAAGTCATCATCTGGATGATTCGCGTACCGCGAGTCCTTGTGGCGGGGCTGGCAGGAGCGGCGCTAGCCGTCGCGGGCACGCAGATGCAGGGCATGTTTCGGAATCCGCTGGCGGAGCCGAACGTGGTCGGCGTGAGCGCGGGCGCGGCGTTGGGCGCGGTGGTTGCTTTTGTCACCGGGTTAGCTGCTGCGTCGGCGTTGTGGCTGCCGCTATGCGCCTTCGTCGGCGCGCTGGGAGCGTTGGCGGTCGTCTATTCGATTACGGCTCGAGCGGGACGTACGCCGGTGGCGACATTGTTGTTGGCGGGAATCGCATTGAGCGCATTGTTGAGTTCGGTAACGACGTTGCTGGTGTCGTTGAGCTTTGTCGACTGGCAGGTTTCGGCGGAGATTGTCTTCTGGCTGATGGGTGGGTTGGATAGCCGGACCTGGACGCATGTTTGGATTTGCCTGCCGTTCGTGACGCTGGGAACTTTCGTCGCGCTCTGGTATACGCGTGATTTGGACTTGATGCTGCTGGGCGAGGAGACGTCGGCGTCGCTGGGCGTGAACGTGGAGCGGGTCAAGAAGACCGTGCTAACGACAGCTGCGTTGTTGACCGGCGCGGCGGTTTCGGTGAGCGGCGTGGTGGGATTTGTCGGGTTAGTTGTGCCGCATGCGATCCGGCTAATTGTGGGGCCGTCGCATCGCGTGCTGGTGCCGGCGAGCGTGGTGACGGGCGCGCTATTCATGATTGGGTGCGACTTGTTGGCGCGGACGATTCATCCGCCGACCGAGATCCGCCTGGGTGTGGTGACGGCGGCGTTTGGAGCGCCATTCTTTTTGTATTTGTTGAGGCAGCGCGGCAAGGCGCTGGGATACCTTTGAGCGGCTTGAGCATCCATAACGCCGGGGTGCGGATCGACGGACGCTGGCTGGTTCAGGGAGTGAACTTCGCTGTCGCGCCGGGAGCGGTGACCGCGCTGGTCGGACCAAACGGATCGGGGAAGTCGACGATTCTGCGTCTGCTGGCAGGGTTGTGGGAAGCCACCGAAGGCGATGTCGAGTTGGACGGCGCTCCATTGCGCAAGATGCGCCGGCGCGATGCGGCGCGGAGGTTGAGCTTCGTCCCGCAGGATACGGGAATTGATTTCGGCTTCAGCGTGCAGGAAGTCGTTGAGATGGGGCGGCATCCACATCGCGGGCGGTTTGAGTCTTTTCAAGAAAATGACCGGCAGAGTGTGGCGCGAGCGCTGGATCAAGCGGACGTAGCGGACCTGGCTGCGAGGCCGGTGAACGAGTTGTCGGGAGGCGAGCGTCAGCGGGTGTTGATTGCGCGAAGCTTGGCGACCGAGGCGGGGATTCTGCTGCTGGATGAGCCGACTTCGAACTTGGACATTGACCACGGGCTGGAAGTGTTGACGCTGCTGCGACGCTTGGCCAACGAGGGTAAGTCGGTTGTGATCGCCTTGCATGATTTGAACGCGGTGATGCGCTTTGCCGATTGTGCGGTTGTGCTGGATGGCGGGCGCGTGAGTTCGCGCGGCGTGCCGACCGCGGTCTTGACGGAAGAGACCGTCGCGGCGGTGTTTGGCGTGCGGTTGGAGCGATTGCAACGCCAGGATGGCAGTCCGGTGTTGGTCTTCGATCGACGAGAAGACGATTCGGTGGTCGGAGTCTAGCGAGATGGCGGCTCAAGCGCTGCTGGTCGCGGGGACGGCTTCGCACGTCGGCAAGAGTTGGATGGCGACGGCGATCTGCCGGTCGTTAGCTAGACGCGGCGTGAAGGTCGCGCCATTCAAGGCGCAGAACATGTCGCACAACTCCTTCCCCTGTGTGGGAGGAGGGGAGATAGGTCGGGCGCAGGTGGCTCAGGCCGCGGCCTGCGGTTTGGCGCCGCATCCGGACATGAACCCGATCCTGCTGAAGCCGATGTCAGACCGCGGCAGCCAGGTCGTCGTGCAGGGGAAGGTTTGGCGCGACCTGACGGCGGCCGAATATTACGAACAACACAAGTACTTGGCAGGGAAGGTTGAGGAGTCGTTCGAACGATTGGCGGCGCGCTATGAGTTCATCGTGGCGGAGGGCGCAGGCAGCATCGCGGAGTTGAACCTAGCCAAGACGGACCTAGTGAATATGGGGTTCGCGACGCGGTTTGATGTTCCTGTATTGCTGGTTGCGGATATTGACCGCGGCGGAGTGTTTGGCGCGCTGCATGGAACGATTGACCTGCTGACGGCGGACCAGCGCAAATTGGTGCGTGCGTTTGCGGTCAATCGTTTTCGCGGGGGCCCGCAGCTATTCGAGAGCGGGCGGCAGCTGTTGGAGGAGAAAACGGGGAAGCCTTGTCTGGGCGTGTTTCCCCACGCACCTGAGATCCACTTGGACGAAGAGGATGGCGTTGGCTTGGAGGGAGGCCGCGGCCCCTCGGAAGTCGAACACCCGGTCGCAATCTTGCGGTTTCCGCGGATCTCGAATTTCGGAGACTTCAGGTTGCTGCGGTCGGCGCAATGGATCGAGGAACCGTTGAACCGAGACTTTCATACGTTGATTCTGCCGGGGACCAAGAATACGGCGGTGGACTTGCAGTGGATGCGGTCGCGGGGCCTCGATCAGTGGGTGCTTGACCAGCACGAGAGGGGCGCTCGGGTCTTGGGAATCTGTGGCGGCTATCAGATGTTAGGCGAGCGGATCGATGACCCGCTGGCAGTGGAGTCGGATCTGCGGTCCGTAATCGGGTTGGGACTGCTGCCGGTTGTGACGGTGATGGCGGCCGAAAAGACCACCGAGAGAGTCGCGGCGACGACACTGAAAGGCGTGCCGTTCCCGGCCTACGAGATCCACATGGGGCAGACTGAGCGTCCGTCGGGCGGCGAGCCGCTGGCTTGGGTCGCAGGGCGGCCGGAGGGGATGCGGCTGGGCAGGGTCGCGGGCAGCTATCTACATGGCGCATTGGAGAATCCGGACGTGGCCGAAGAGTGGTTGGGATTCCGGCCAGGAGAGGCTGCTTCGAAGGAGGCGTCTTACGACCTGTTGGCGGATTGGTTTGAGGATTCGGCGGATCCGCGGGTGCTGGCGAAGCTGTTGCCTGGGTGGTGAGGGGTTCAGTCCTGCTAAGATCGGCGTCCGTGAGATACCCATGCGCGGCGCTGCTTCTCGTCTTCTTGGTTGGTTGCGCTGGAGACCCCGGAGATCAGCCATCGAGCCACCCCAACGTATTGCTGATCTTGGCGGACGATCAGGGCTGGGGCGACCTTAGCGTTCACGGCAACACGAACCTTTCCACGCCGAACATCGACTCGATCGCCCATCAGGGTGCGCTGTTCGAGAATTTCTACGTCAGTGCGGTTTGCTCGCCGACGCGCGCGGAAATCCTGACGGGCCGCTACCACCCAAGAGGCGGAGTGCACGGAACGAGCGCGGGGTCGGAGCGCCTCGATCTCGATGAGCGAACGATGGCCGAAGCGTTCCAGGCGGCTGGGTATGCGACGGGCGCGTTTGGCAAGTGGCATAACGGCAGCCAGTCGCCCTATCACCCCAACGACCGGGGCTTTGGCGAGTTCTACGGGTTCACGTCGGGCCATTGGGCGCAGTACTTCAATCCGCCGCTCGATCACAACGGGGAGATCGTGCGCGGCAACGGTTTTCTGGCAGACGACTTGACCGACCACGCGATCGCCTTCATCGAAGAGCACCGCGAAGGACCGTTCTTCACTTACGTTCCCTACAACACGCCGCACTCGCCGATGCAGGTTCCGGATCGTTTCTTTGAGAAGTTCGACGGGTATGTGCCGGGGATGCAAAACCGGGATCCGGAGAACGAAGACCTGCCGCATCTGCGAGCAGCGCTGGCGATGGTCGAGAACCTCGACTGGAACGTTGGCCGCATGTTGACCCGCTTGGACGAACTCGGTTTGGCAGAAAACACGATCGTGATCTACATGAGCGACAACGGCCCAAACGGCTGGCGCTGGAATGGTGACATGAAGGGCCGCAAGGGGTCGATCGACGAGGGCGGATTGCGGGCCCCGGCGCTGTTTCGCTGGAAGGGCAGGATCCCAGCGGGACGCAAGATTGATCGAATCGCTGGGGCAATTGATCTATTGCCGACGCTGACCCAAATGGCGGATATTCCGGTTGTCGGCGACAAACCGTTGGATGGGCTGAGCTTGCGGCCTCTACTGATGGATGAGGCGCAGGGTTGGCCGGACCGCGAGCTGTTTACGTTTTGGAATGGGCGGGTCGGGGTGCGGACCCAGCAGTACCGGCTGGATGGAGAGGGCCGCTTGTTCGACATTGCGGCGGATCGCGGGCAGCGCGTGGACCTCGCGAACGAGAGGCCAGACGAACGGTCGAAATTGCAGGCGGACGTGGACGCCATGACGGCCGAGATGGGCGATTACACCGCAGACGATCGTCCGCTGCCGGTGGGGCACAAAGATTTCACCTGGTTGCCTGCGCGGGACGCTACGACGCGAGGGGGGGTCGAGCGCAGCAGTCGTCACCCGAACAGCAGCTATTTCAGCAATTGGAAGCGCCCGGACGATGCCATCGTGTGGGCTGTCGAGGTGGAACGCGAGGGCACGTACGAGGTCGAGGCATATTACGCGTGTCCGCCGGCGGATGTAGGGGCGACGGTCGAGGTAGATTTCCTCGGAGCGACGATGACCGCGACGATCGACGAGGCCTACGATCCGCCGTTGATCGGCGAGGCGGATGACCGCTTTCCGCGGCAAGAGGGCTACACCAAGGATTTCCGGCCTTTCTCGCTGGGGACGATGAAGTTGGCGCAGGGCCGGGGAGAGTTGCTGTTGCGGGCGACGCGGGTTCCGGGCAGCCAGGCGATGGAACTGTCGGCAGTGACGTTGCGGCTTAACGACTGAACGAAAGGGCGGCCCTGCTGGGCCGTGCGGGGGTGTTCGCGGGGCCGCTACGTGTTAGAATCCTGGCGGTTGGAGTAGTTTATGTTGCGTCTTTTTATCACCACTATCTTTGTCGCCGTGATGGCCTCAGCCCAGACCTTTGTTGTCGAGCATGCTCGTCTGATTGACGGCAACGGCGGAGCCGCTGTTGAGGACTCTGCGCTGGTCGTCCAAGACGGTCGAATCACCTACGCCGGACCGTTTGCAGACGCCTCTATACCGGAAGGCGCACAGCGGATGAATATGCGCGGCAAGACGATTGTGCCCGGCATTATCAACGGGCACGGACACGTCGGGCTGACCAAGGATCTCAAGCAGGACCAGGCCTATTACACGCGCGCCAACGTGATCAAGAACTTGCAGATTTACGCGAGTTATGGGGTCACGACGACGACAGACATGGGTACCGCTCTGGACTCGATTTTCGAGTATCGCGAGCAGCGCAACAAGGGCGAGTTTGACGGAGCGCGGGTGTTGACCGCCGTGCATGGCTTTACGGCGATCGACGGCTATCCGACGCGCGTCCCTGGCGTGAAAGGAGTTGCTAATGAGGTCGCTACCGCCGATCAGGCGCGGAAGCTCGTGGACAAATTGGCGGACGATGGCGCGGACCTGATCAAGATGTGGGTCGACACGCACCACGGCGCCTATCCCAAGATTGCTCCTGAGATCCGCACGGCGATTATCCAAGAAGCGGCGCGGCGCGGCGTCGTGTCGTTCGCCCACGTATATGAGCTCGCCGACGCGAAGCAGCTCGCGGCCGCGGGAGTCCGTGTGCTGGGCCACAGCGTGCGTGATGCCGAAGCCGATGATGAGTTGATCAGCTTGCTGCTCAAGGGCGATGTGACCTACATCCCAACCGTGATGCGTGAGGCGGCAATGTACATGTACGGTTCGAGGGCGCCGTGGGTCAACGATCCTTACTTTACGCGCAGCCTAACCGCCACCGAGATTCAGGCGCTGAGGACGAGCTTCAAGGCAGCGCAGGCCGATCCCGAGCTGCAGCGCGAGGGAGCATCGGATCTCGCCATGGCGATGAAGAACGTTAAGATCTTGCACGATGCTGGCGTGAACATCGGCTTCGGTCCGGATACAGGCCCTCCAGGACGCTTCGCCGGTTCCTTTGAGCACTTGGAGGCGGAGAAGCTGGTTGAGGCCGGACTCACTCCGATGGAAGTGATCGTCGCCTGGTCGAAGACGAACTCCCGGGCGCTCGGAATCGATGAAGATTTCGGAACGCTTGAGGCCGGTAAGGTTGCGGATTTCTTAATCCTGAACGCCAACCCGCTGGACAACATGAGGAACGCGAGGGCCATCCATCGGGTCTACATGGGCGGCAAGCGGTTCCGTTGGTAGACGAGAGTGAACGTTGGCGCCTTTGGGCTTCGTCGGGGCGCTTGCTGTCTGCATGCCCGCTTGAGGCCTGATGGTAGGTAGCTGCCAACTAGGAGTTTCTCCTAAGGCGGTTTTCAGGCGACTCGTTGATATACCACTCTAGGACTGAGGCATATGCTCGTCATAGCTGCGAGAGGGCGTTGATCCTCCGGGGCGCGAGTTGTGATGCCGAATTATTCTTCTGGTAGCTCTGAAATTGAATCCCGACAGGGCGACGACGGTCAACCGAGCCGTCCAGGGCCTCGCCGCCGCGGCCGCCGCGGAGGCCGTAGGCGCAACGGTCGGATAGAAAGCTCGGCCGCGGCGTCCGGCGCCGCGGATCCGTCCGTGATCGCTGGCCCCACCGATGAGAGTGCGGTGTCCCAGCAGCTACGTATGCTGATGTCGCCGCAGCTTGTTAGGGATGGACGGAAGGGCGCTCCCGCCGAGAACTTAGATCCGCAGCTCACCTACCGCCCGCCGGCAAAGATTGAGAGTTTTGGAGTGAAACCGGCGGAAGGCCCGGTTTCGGCGGCGAGTTTCACGAAAAGCGAGTCTCCTCTGCAAGCTGTGGTCGCGACGGTTGGCTCGATGGCGATCCTTGCTGCGCTGTACCACTTTGGATACTACGAGGGCAGCCAGACCCCGCCAGCGGCTCAGCAATACTCCGCCCCAGCGCCCTTATCCATGACTCCGGCGCTGCCTCCCGATCCTTTTCCCTCTGAGCCTGCGCCCGAACTAACTGGGGAGCCGGTCGTCGCCTCCGCCTCTCCGCGCCTGGAACCGGCTGCGCCGCCGGCGCCAAAGCCGACGCCAGTCTCGACGCAGCAATCGGCGCCCGCCAAGCCCAGCGGGCTCTATTTACAGGTTGCCGCTCTCGAAGATTTCGCGGCTGCCCGCGACCTGGAGTCCGAGTTGAAGACGGCTGGATTCGCGACAGAGATCCTCAACCCGTCCGACGACGGGCTGATTCGCATCATTAGCGGCCCGTACTCAAAGCGGGACGAGGCGCGCACGGCCGCCCGGAAGATGTCTGGTTGGGGCGTCCAGCCTTTCCTGCGGGAGTTCTAGGCGGCTCTCTTTTCTGCCCATCTCGACCCGCGAGATTGCGCGAGCTCGGCCGGGGTCCCTGTTTCGATAAAACAAAGATAGACGGGATTGTTTCAGCCGAGGCAGTTGTTTGAGACGCTGGAAACGACTGTGCTACTGTCACGTCTTAGCTCCCGGAGGAGAACGAGATGCGAGCGATCGGCTTAATTGAAACCAAGGGTATGGTCGGCGCCATTGAAGCCGCTGACGCAATGGTCAAGGCCGCCAACGTGACGTTGGAGGGCAAGGAGTTAGTTGGAGCCGCGCTTGTTCTGGTGACGTGCCGGGGCGATGTCGGCGCAGTCAAGGCGGCGGTTGACGCTGGCGCTGAAGCGGCGCGCCGGGCGGGCGAGCTGATTAGCGCGCATGTGATTCCCGGACCGCACGCGGATGCCGAGGCGCTGTTGCCGAAGAACCTTCCCGCAGGCAGCGCGGACTAGTCGCCGGCTGCGATGGCTGACGATAGGGATCAACGGTCCGTTGAAGAGGTCCGTCAGAAGGTTGACGCCGCCTACGCGGCATTCCTGCAGTACCGCAGCTTTTCCCAAGAACGGGTTGATGAGATCGTTGCCCACGTAGCCGCGGTTGCCCGGGCGAACTCGGCCCGTTTGGCTCAGCTGGCGGTCGAAGAGACGGGCTACGGGAACGTCAAGGACAAGACGGCCAAGAACCTTCTTGGCAGCGACACGCTTCATCGCTACATCGCGCCGCTAAAGACCGCGGGCATCGTGCGCCGGGATGAAGCCGCGGGCATCATCGAGATCGCTGAGCCAATGGGCGTGGTCGCGGCGATTCTGCCGACGACCAACCCGACGTCCACCGCCATCTACAAAGTGCTCATCTCGCTAAAGGCGAGAAACGCGGTGGTGCTGAGCCCGCACCCGCGCGCGCGACGCTGCACGTGCGAGACGGCGGCGTTGCTGGCGGCCGCGGCTGAGGAAGCAGGAGCTCCGAAAGGGATCGTGCAGTGCGCCAACGAGGCTACCATCGGCGGCACGAACGAGCTGATGCGTCACAAGCGCACCAGCGTGATTTTGGCCACGGGCGGACCAGGAATCGTGAGAGCGGCTTATGCGAGCGGCAAGCCGGCGTTGGGAGTGGGTCCCGGGAATGTTCCGGTGCTAATCGACTCGACGGCCAACCTCGACGATGCGATTCGCCAGGTGATTGACGGCAAGAGCTTCGACTACGGCACGCTGTGCTCCAGCGAACAGTCGATCGTCGTGGAAGCGAAACACCGCGACGATGTTTGGCGACTGCTCAAGAGCAACGATGCCTACGTATGCAACCAACAGCAGTCGGCGGCGCTTGAGAAGTTGCTGATCACCGAAGGGTTCCGGATTAACCCGGAATGCGTGGGCCAGGCGGCGCCGAAGATCGCCAAAATGGCCGGATTCACCGTGGCGGAGACGACGAGAGTCTTGGCGCTGGAGCTGAAAGGCATCGGACGGCAGCACCCGCTGTCGGCGGAAAAGCTTTCGCCGGTGTTGTCGGTGCTGTTCGTGAACAGCTTCGATGAAGCGATCACGGCTTGCCAGGGGATTCTGAACTTTGGCGGACGCGGACATACCTGCGGCATCTACTCGACGTCGAAGCAAAATGTAGAGAAGTTCGCCCTGGCAATGCCGGCGTTCCGGGTCTTGGTGAACACGCCGACGCCGCAAGGCTCCACGGGAATCACCACGAACGTCGCGCCCGCGATGACGCTTGGTTGCGGAGCGATTGCAGGTAATGCGACGAGCGACAACGTCGGTCCGCTCAATTTGATCAACTTGAAACGGGTGGCTTTCAAAGTACGTGAAACCTCCGAGGCGTTTGAGAGCAAAGAGGGCCGAGCCTACTTGGCGAATCCCTCGACTCCTCCGGCGCCGCCGCCGAAACTGGTTACGCTGGGTGGGCCGCCACAGCGGCCCGGCGACGCCGTTCCCGAGCGGCCGGCGATTGCCAGTGCAGTGGAGAAATATTTGGCCAGTCGAGGAGTCGCGTCCGCGAAGGCGTATCCAAAAGGTACGGCGGACAGTTCGCTGCGTTCGGTAGTTGAGGGAGTAGTCGACTCCTTCTTAGCGGGTTCGGCGCCGAGCGCTACGCCGGCGCCGGTGGAGCAGACGCCGGCAGCGGAACCCAGTCCGCCTCCCGCGCCCACAGCCGTCGCGGTGGGTTTTGTTTGCGAAGACGATGTGCGCCGAGCTCGGACCAAGGGCGAACAGATCTACGTGAACAAGAAGACGATTATCACGCCGGCGGCGCGAGACTTGGCCTCGAGCAGCGCCGTCTTGGTTGAGACCGAATGAGGAAGCGCTGGGTCTATCGCAGCTTCGACCGCGCCGCCGCTGGCCGCATCCAAAAAGAACACGGACTCTCCGAGCAGCTGGCGGTTATGTTGGCGCAGCGCGGCGTGAGCGAGCCCGATGACGTCGAACGCTTTCTCAATCCGACCCTAGACCAGATGCACGATCCCTTCTTGATGAAGGGCATGCGCGAAGCAGTGGAGCGCATTCGCCGGGCGATCGCCAATAGCGAAAAGATCCTCATCTACGGCGACTACGACGTCGATGGCACGACCGCGGTCGTGCTGTTACGCAAGGCCATAGAAATGGCCGGCGGCCAGGCGGAATATCACGTGCCGCACCGCGTACGAGAAGGCTATGGGATGCGCGAGGACGTCATCGAAAGGGCGGCGCGCGACGACGTCAAGGTGCTGATCAGCGTCGATACGGGCATTCGCGATGCGGCCGTGGTCGCCAAAGCGCGCGAGCTGGGGATCGACTCGATCGTCACGGATCATCACCTGCCGGACGAAGCGGACATGCCGCAGGCGCTGGCCGTGGTCAACCCGAATCAGCCCGGTTGCGATTACCCCGAGAAAGGCCTCGCGGGCGTGGGCATCGCATTCAAGTTGGCGCAGGCGCTATTGGGCGGCCTCGACTGGCCCCCTGCGCGGCTGGCGTCGGTAATGCGCTCGATGCTGAAGATTGTCGCCATCGGCACGATCGCCGATCTGGCGCCGTTGTTGGGTGAGAACCGGGTGATCGCCAAGGTGGGGTTGGAAGAGCTTTTGCGTCCGCGGCATCCGGGGCTGAAGGCCTTGCTTGAGGTCTCCGGCTTGTCCAGCAAGGCGTCGCTCGGCGCCGGCGATATCGGGTTTCGCATCGGCCCGCGGTTGAACGCGGCAGGGCGCATGGATACGGCGCGATCGGTGATCGATCTGTTCGAGGCCGAGACGCTTGAGCAAGCGATGCCCATTGCCGAATCACTTGACCGGCTGAACGCTGAAAGGCAAACGGCCGAGCAAGCGATCGTCGATGAAGTGGTGGGGCGATTGATGAAGGCCCCGCCGACCGATGTCGCCCCGTTCATTGTGATGTACGGCGAAGGCTGGCATCCCGGCGTGATCGGCATCGTTGCCGGCCGCGTAGTGGACCGTTTTCACCGCCCGACAATCGTGCTGAGCGCGGATAGCGAAACAGGGCTGGCCGTAGGCTCGGGCAGAAGTATCCCCGGCTTTCACTTGCTAGAAGCGCTGGAGTCCGTATCGGGCATCTTCGAACGCTTCGGCGGGCACAAGCAGGCGGCGGGCTGCACGGTGAAAATTGATCGCATCCCAGCGCTGACGCGTGAGTTGAATGACTACGCCGCGAACGCTCTGGGACCGGAAGATTTCTTGCCGCTGCTGCAACTCGACGCGGAGCTCAGCTTGGCTTCGATTACCGATGATTTCATGGAGCAGTTAGCGCGCTTGGCACCGCACGGCATGGCCAATCCGACGCCCGTGTTTGGCGCCGGCGCCGTGGAACTGGCAGCCGATCCGAAAGTGCTGAAAGAACGCCATTTGAAGTTAAGGCTGCGCCAGGACGAAGCCTCCTTTGAAGCCGTTGCATGGCGCATGGCGGAGCTGGAACCGTCCATGCGCCGCGGTCGGTCGGTCGACATCGCCTACTCCGTGGAGGCGGACGATTACTGGGGGGGCTGGCGTCTCAATCTCAAGGATATTCGGACGTCGGAGTCCGACTAGCTCACCGGTGACGGAGCGGCGAACAGCCGAACGGACTCCTCATTCAGTAGCACCCACAGGCCGTAGATGCCCATCGCAGTGCCGATCGGGATGCTGAGCAGACCCAACGCGGAAAGTACGATGACCAAGATGCGCGCCCAGGGCTGCATTTTGAGCAATCCAATACCGCCGATAATCTGTGGAGCCGAGAAGATCAGCAGCACCGTGAAGATCAGGCCGCCGAGCGCACCCAGGATCGGAAAGGCCAACGCCGCGTCAGGATCTCCTGAATTCGCCACGCCAGCCAGTATCCCGATTCCTCCGAACATGAAAAGCAGGGCGACGCCGATTAGCAAACCGATGCTGCCCATCACGATATTGAGGATGGCGAGGATGCGGACGTGGTCTCTCACTGGCGGATAACTCTCCCGCAACATTCTACGAGTATTGGATATGGTTTGTTCACTCGCGCCAGTCGATCACCACGCCGACCGCTATCCTGGGGATTCGGCTCCTGATGGGAATCTCCACAGCCAAGACCGCGCTTCGAGCGCGCGATGTGTTCCGCCGGGGTGGGCTGCTGGCCAAATGGCATCCGCGGTTTGAGTACCGTCCGGGTCAGTTGGCGATGGCGGAAGAGGTGGAGGCGGCGCTAGCCGAGCGGCGGCATCTCATCGTCGAGGCGGGCACAGGCACCGGCAAGACGCTCGCTTATTTGTTTCCGGTCATCGCCAGCGGCAAGCGCGTCATCGTCTCCACCGGAACCAAGGCGCTGCAGGAGCAGCTTTTCAATCAGGACATTCCGTTCATAGAAGAACGTCTGGGCCGCGAGTTGCGCGTCGCCTACATGAAAGGCCGGGCCAACTACTTGTGCCGCGAGAAACTGTATGAAGCGGAGAATCGACCGATTCTATCGGGGCTCGAAGAGATCGAGGACTTCGCCAAGATCAAGGCCTGGGAGAAAGAGACCGAGACCGGAGATCGGGCGGAGTTGAAGACTCTGCCTGCCAACTCTGGCGCATGGCACAAGGTCGACGCACGCCGCGAGATGTGCGCCGGGTCCAAGTGCGGATTGTTTGAGAAGTGCTTCATCACCTTGATGCATCAGAAGGCCGCCGAAGCGGACGTGATCATCGTGAACCACCACTTGTTCTTTGCGGATTTAGCTCTGCGCGAAGACGACTTCGCTCAGATCATCCCCGACTATCAAGCGGTGGTGTTTGACGAAGCGCACGAAATCGAAGAGGCGGCGGGTCAGCACTTCGGCGTACAGATCAGCAGTTACCGATTTGAAGAGCTGACCCGAGACGTACGGCAGACGGCGTTTCAGAACGAGTTCGGCTCGAAAGGAATCGATACGGCGCTCGACCAACTGAATCTGCGGTCCGTTCAGTTCTTCCAGGTGTTCGACAACCTGGAGGGCCGCCGGGCGTTTCGCGAGCGGCCGGTCTTCTTGAAGCGCAACTCCGAGGCCTATGAGGCGCTGATTGCGGGATTAGCCTTGCTGGAAGCGCAGCTCAAGCTGGTTCGCGAAAAAACTGACCTGGTGATTCCCTTGGAACGTCGCGCGCAAGAGTTAGAAGCGGCTCTGCGGCTGGTCATCGAAGTAGACGCCCCGAGCTACGTTTACTGGATGGAGCGGCGCGGTCGGGGCGTCTTCCTACAGGCGACGCCGATTGACATCGCCGAGATCTTGGCGGAGAAGCTCTTCGAACAAGTGCCCTGCGTTGTGCTCACTTCGGCGACGTTGGCGGTGGACGGCAATTTTGACTTCGTGAAGGGAAGGTTAGGCTTGACCGGGCCCAGGGAACTCATCGTTCCGGGCCACTTCGACTACGCCAAGCAGGCCTTGCTGTACGTGCCCGAGAACCTACCCGATCCGCGTTCGGAGCAGTTTGCGGCGCGGGCCACGGACGAGATTCTTGCAGTGCTGAGCTATTCGCGCGGGCGCGCGTTCGTGCTCTTCACCAGCTACGCGCAGATGCGCAGAGTTTACGAAGCGGTTGAGCCGCGCTTAGATCACCCGACATTCTTGCAAGGGACCGCTCCGAACTCGGCGTTGCTGGAGGACTTCAAGGCAACGCCGAACGCGGTTCTTTTTGCCACGGCAAGTTTTTGGCAGGGCGTTGACGTGCCGGGCGAGCAGTTGAGCTGCGTGATTATCGACAAGCTGCCGTTCGCCGCGCCGTCGGATCCGATCGTCGAGGCGCGAATCCGTGCGATTCGTCAGGCGGGTGGCAAACCGTTCGACGAATTTCAGGTGCCTGAGGCTGTACTGGCGCTGAAGCAGGGATTTGGACGACTGATTCGCTCGGCGCAGGACCGCGGAGTGTTGGTCCTGCTCGACAATCGCGTCATGAAGCAGCGCTACGGCAAGGTGTTTCTCGACAGCTTGCCGGACTATGCATTCTCGACCGATATCGCCGATGTCGCTCGCTTCTTCGATCCGCCAACTGTTCCGTAGCGGATAGAGGCGCTAAAATGCTCGGTGATGAGAGTCGTCCACCTCGCGTTCTTCTTTGCGCTGCTAGCTGCGGTTGTGGGAGCGCAGAACCTGCCCGATCCGCCCAAGAAGGACACGCCTTATTTGATTCATGCCACGAATCTGCTGGAAACGGAGTCGAATCAAGCTACCGAGGTTTCCGACAAGAAGGCGCAAATCTATTGGGTTGCTGGGGCGGCATCACCCGTTCGGACGCCGTTGGGATTCCCTGAATTTCTCTTCGCCCAGGATCAGGTTGACCCGCGCACGCTGCGGCTCTATGCCTTCGAGAATGTGAACGGGCGCCGCGAAGTGCTCATCCGCAAAAAGAAAAAGATCGTCGTGCAGGCGTACTACATCGACGTGACCCAGCAAGGCGAAGGGTTGTTTAAGTTGCGGGTGGACTCGAGCTTGAAGCCCGGCGAATACTGCCTCACGCCTGACGGTGATCAGGGCTCCAACACCGTCTTCTGTTTCGCCGTGATCTAGGTCAGCAACCTACTCGACGTCGAGGAATACGGCGTTGCTATTGATACCGTCCACCGTGACCAACAGTTCGTAGCGACCCGGAAGCAGATCCTGCGGCAACGCGAAGTTGATCTGGTAGAGTCCAGCGAAGCCGGGCGCGAGTCCGCTGAAGGTTGCCGGCAAGATTCTTCCACCGATCGAAAAAGTTGGTTCGAGAACAGTCCTAGCTAGGAAGAAGCCGGAAGCGGGTTCGCCGACTTCGGGGGCCGAAGAAACGGCGCCCAGGCCCACTCCAAATAACTCGACCCACTCGCCTGGCCTGGCTGCGCGCTGCGTGGAATTCAAGCCGTCAGCAGCAAAGCTCATCGCGCCGATGCCGCTAGCAGGCGCGAAGAACAGTCCAGGCTGGACCTGCGCTACCGGCACGGCGATGGACCCGCTCGAGCCAGAGGAGGAGACGACCTGAATCACAGCGTTGTTCGAAGCGATGCCGAACGGAACCTGGAAGTTGATTTGGGTACGACTCACGAAGAAAAGCGGCACGGGTACGCCGTCCACGAATACTTGAGTCCCGGCCAGCGTTCGAGGCAGCGGAAATCCTTCAGCAGACGCGGTCGTAGCGGCCAAGTTGGCCCCAAAAACGGTAGCAATCGAACCGGGCGAGACGCCTGCTGCGGCAAAGCTGGCAGCGTTGACGACACCGGCTACAGCGAATGCCGGCTGGCCGATCAGAGCCTTCGCGGATACGGCGGCGGTCGCGGCTGTACCGGGCACGCGAAGCGTCAGGGTATTTGGTGCTGACGAACTTGCCAGGGTCCAGGAAATCTCTACCCTGCCATCGGGCCCGGTCGGCGAACCGAGGACGGTCGCCTGGCCATTGTCGCTTGGTTGCGCCAGGACGGCGATTCCGCTGATTGGAGTCTGGCTCCCATCGGTGACGCGGGCCACAATCGGTTCGCTAAGCGGGGCTCCGGCGACGCCCTGCTGATTCGCGCCGGAGAGGATGGAGATCACGAACGGACCGTCAGCAGGCAAGACGCGGACCTTTGCTGCCGGCGAATCAAAAGCGATCCCCGTCGTCGACGCCGTAGCCTGCAGGGTCGCCGTGCCGGGAAAGGCGCCTGTGAAGGGAGCGTAGGCGCTCGTCTGCCCTTTGCGGATGGTCACGAAGCCTGGGGTGAATATCGCCGCCGAATCGCTGCCGACGGCAACGCTCAAGTCCTGTTCCAGCGGTTTGTCGATACTGACGACGCCAAAGGTCGTACGGTCAACGAGAATCCCCGTGCGAGGCCAGACAGAAAGGTGCAAACCCCGGCGCAACTCCGTCGCCGCCTCGGCCCGGTAGCCGGTCGCCTGTTCGAAGAAGGTCTCCCATTCACGGCGAATCAGGTCGATCTTGGCAATGTCTTCGTCCGACGGCGCGGGCGAACCTTCTTCCACGAGCAGCACGAAGGCGAAGTTGAAGCTCCGCGGGGCCATGGATTGATCCGGTTTGCGAGGACCTTCGGCGGCGACGATGTCGGCAATCGAGATGTTCTTGCGAATACCGTCGAAAGTCACTCCGCTTTGGGGAATTCTGCCAGGATTCGTACTGCCTGCGCCTTGTGGTTGTTCGACGAGAAAGCTCGCCGCGACCTCTTCGGGGGCCCGCAGACCCATGATGTACTGGTCGAATTCTCCGAAGCGCGCCACCGGTTCGCGCGTGATGAAACGCGGACTTGTGCCGGCGCCTTTGTCGAGGATGTCGCTGCCTTCGATGACCGAACCTTGGGAGTTGAAGAAAAAGCTCCAGTGCGCGTCGCCCCGCCCCAGGAGCGCATCCGAGATCTCGTTCGTGGCAGGATCCAAGAACTGCGTGTAGATGCCCCAGCGGTGGCCCGCCTCTTGGCCCATCACTGAAAGCGTGTTGTTCTCGCCAATGATCGGGATACGCTGCTTTGGGTCGTCCGGGTAGGCCGAGAGCGAACCCATACTGAGGAAGCTGACGAGACGTTTAGCGGAGCCGAACTCGGCGCCTAGGTCGAAGGTTTCCTCGCCGACGAGCACGTCTCCAATTCCGACGATGTCGTTGCGGACATTGAGTTCGAAGGCAAAAGTGCCTGGGCCCGCGCTGAGGCCGAAGTTATTGAAAAGGAATACGAAGTCGTAAACGTCCGCGTGGTTGGCGTAGAAGCGGCGCGTCGCCGTCATTGGATCGAGACTGCGGAACAGCACGAACAACTCGGCGCCGCCGCCAGGGCCGACCTCAAAAGTCTCGCTCAGGTCTACCGGGTCCGGTTCGGACACGCCTCCACCGGGAAAGATCCCGACTATGGCCTCGTTGAGGCTGATGCTGAGGTAGTGGAAAGCGATTGCGCCGTCGTCTTGGAGCTCGACCTGGAAGGTCTGTCGGCGCGTGCTGCCGAATTCGGGGACGCCGTCCCAGGTGACGACGACACGATCGCTGAGCACGTAGGCGCGAACTTGCGCGGTGATCGCCGCGGGGTCGAAGTCGACATACAGCGGCGCGATGCGCGGCGCTCCGGCGACGGCGCGGGGTAGTGATCGCGCATCCGTATCCTCATCGCCGCTGCCAAAAGTCAGGTTTCCGTCCGAATTGACGAAGACCTCGCCATAGGAGCCGCCGAAGTAGGGGAAAACGAAGGGCAGCACGACGCGCTGGCTGTCGTCGTCTTCCAGGGCCAGCGGGACGCCGTTTACCCGAGCGGTTTGGTCGAAGGCGACTGGCCGCGCCTCTCCCAAGTAAGAATCACCGCTCGGGGTGAAGAACACCGAGGCCCCTTGCAGATCGAGGAAATTGGGTTCGGCTACGACACCGCCAGACGTGTCGATGATGGCGATTTGGCCACGGTCGGCATACGAGTTGGAAGGACCCTGTTGGGTCAAGGCTGCGACTGGGCGCCGCCGAGATTGGTTGTGCAAGAAACGCTCGGCCAGCACCCGGCCGCGATAGGTACCGCTCCAGGATGGACCTTCGCTTCCGGCGGCGAACAAATCTAGGGAAAACAGGGACAGCGCATACAGCGCGGCCGCCAAAGACCGTCTCATTCCTATCATCTTCCCAGACCAAAGAGCGGTCGGTCTGTTAAGTGTCTGTGACAGGGCCTAGGCGGGTAAACCACCAGCAAAGAGGTCGATCTGTTCCTTTGGAGGGGTCTTGGGACGGCTTTGGCGGCGGTGAACTGGGCTGCCGATGACGCTCAGGACCTTGAGTTCCTTGAGCGACTGCTGCGGCACGAAGATGCGCTGGGTATTCGATGCCGCATCTGGAGGAGTGATAGTGACGCCGTGTGCGCCCATCAGCAACAAGTCGTTCTGGATCACTCCTTCGAAGACCTCGTCATCGCGAAACGTGAGCCGAACCCAGAGCCCGTCCAGTTTCGGACGAGATCCAAAGACCCGCTTTTCGCTTTCGGCTGGGGGACCATCGAATTCCTTAACGAAGTACAAGGCCCGTATCTCGGCGTACGGCACGACGGTGACTTCGGCGCTGCGTCGTAGGATTTCTACACCCTCAGGGCGCTGATAGGTCTGCGGGGAGACGTATCCTTCTATGTAGGACGTGTCCATCCGGCACAGATAGGCCTTTTTTGTCGTCGAAGTGGACACGGTGTCGACCGGAAGTGGCAAGGACCACCGCCTTGAACCCATGCTACGATGCAGCTCTCAGGCCGTCAAGTAGTTGAAAATCAATGAGTTCGGACCGATCCGCAGGCCTAGTGCAGGACTTTGTTGAGTATTGCCGGCTGGAAAAGGGCCTGGCCAGTAATACCCTCGAAGCCTATGGCCGTGACCTAGCCAGGCTGGCGGACTTCTGTAAAGGGCGGCACCGCGAGATCGACGAGGCTTCAGGAGCGGACATTGCCGCCTTCGTCGATTCGCTTTACGTTGCGGGCCTGGCCAGCCGCTCGGTTGCGCGCTACTTGGCTACGCTGCGGAGTTACTACAGGTATCTGCTGGAACAGGAGCAGATCACCGTAGATCCCACGACGGACGTTTCATCTCCCGGCCAATGGAAGCACCTGCCAAAATTTCTGACTCTAGATGAAGTGGAAAGTCTGCTAGGCGCGCCCGACGAGAGGACCGCGCGGGGCGGTCGAGACCGCGCTATGCTGCAACTGCTTTACGCCACAGGACTGCGGGTTTCGGAACTGATCGGCGTCCAACTGAACCATCTGAATGCCTCCATGGGAGTCCTGAAGACGCGCGGCAAGGGGGACAAGGAAAGGCTGGTGCCTGTGGGCCGCCAGGCGCTCGCGGCGATAGAGGACTACGTCGAGCGAGATCGGCCGCTGCTGCTGAAGAAACGCGTATCCCCTTATCTGTTCGTGACCCAGCGGGGCGGGCCGATGACCCGCCAGGCCTTCTGGAAACTACTCAAGCAGCACGGGTTGAAGGCCGGAATCATCAAGAACCTGACCCCCCACGTCGTCCGTCATAGTTTTGCCACCCACTTGCTCGACCGCGGCGCCGATCTTCGCAGCGTTCAGCTGATGCTTGGCCACGCGGATATCTCAACGACGCAGATCTATACGCACGTGCTGCGCGAGAGGCTGCGAAGCGTGTACGATCAGCATCACCCGCGGAGCGGCGTTTCATGAGTATGTCGTTGTTACAGACCGAGGATGAGGATAAGGATCCTAGTTCCAGCACGGTCCGCATGGTCTTCGAGCCGACCATCCGCTACTGGTTCGGGCTCGACAGCCACGTTTATGCGATGGCGATCGCGGCCAACGTTTTGCTGGGATTCTTCCCTTTTATGCTGCTGATGCTCTCGTTGGCGTCTTTCGCCTTCCCCGCGAGCAACGCCACTCAGGCCATCTTGCTGGGATTGAAGGCTTTCCTGCCGGAGGACGCCGGCTTAGTCGATTTCGTGGTGCGGAATTTGCAAGCCGAGGTCGCCACTCGGGGCGCGGCGCCGGCGGTTTCGGTGATCCTGCTGCTGGTCGCCGCCAATGGCATATTCATGCCTCTCGAGGTGGCCCAAAACCGCCTTTGGCGCTTTCCGGCCAACCGTAACTACGCCTTCAACCAGCTGATTAGTTTGTGCATCGGCGCTACTTCGATGGTCGTGGCGCTGCTCTCGTCCCTGTTTGCGGCGTTTGCCGGCCCCATCCTGTTCACGCAGTTCCCGACGACGTTCCTGACGTCGGATATAGCGATGCTTTGGGGGCTGCGAACGAGCGGAGCGATCGCGACGACGATCGTGCTGCTGCTGGTCTACTGGCTGCTTCCCAATGGCCCTGTACCTTTTAGACGCGCCTTGACGACGGCATTTGTAGTGGCGCTGCTGATCGAGGGCGTGCAGTCCGCCTATGCCTGGGTTTGGCCCTGGCTAGGTCTGCGCGGAGAGTATGGCCCGTTCTTCATCTCGGTGACGTTGATGTTGTGGGGCTTTCTGGCCGCCATGGTCGTGCTGGCGGGCGCGGAAGCTTGCGCCCGGAGGTAGGTCCATACCCCCGCTCGTCTCAGCCTTTAGCCTGATATCGGACATACGGAGCCGCTGTTAGTCTGGCGGCAGCATGAGTTCGACCAGCGTCTTTGAAACCGCCTCTAGCGCGTCATCCGACAAGTCTCACGGCAAGTTTTTCCCCGTCGCGCCCAAGACGGTCAAAGAACTGGGGGTCTCCTCCAATACTGTCGTCAACCTGATTCTCAAGCTCATCATGCTTGAAGGCGAGACGTCGCTCAGTCGCGTTTCGCAGCGGCTCAAGATCGAGGCCGCCGTCACGGGCGAGGTCTTTGGCTATCTGCGCAAAGAGCAATATGTTGAGGTGAAAGGCATGGTCGGCAACGATTATGTCGTTGCCCTCAGCGGTCAGGGTCGCAGCGTCGCCCAGGAGCGCTACCGCGTGAATCAGTACGTCGGGCCGGTCCCGGTGACGTTGGATGCCTACACGGCCGCCGTCCGGCAGCAGGCCGCGCGCCACAAGATCAATCGCAAGCGACTCAAGGAAGTCTTCCACGACCTAGTCATTCCCGACGACATGCTGGACCAGCTTGGTCCTGCCATCATGTCGAACTCGCAGATATTCCTCTACGGATCGACCGGCAATGGTAAGACCTCCATCGCCGAGCGGCTCGTGCGCGTCTTCAAGGACGAGATTTACGTACCTTATGCCGTTGAAGTCGACGGGCAGATCATCAACGTTCACGACTCGGTCGTGCATCATCCGCTGAAACCGGTCGACGGCGTTGACAGCCGCTGGATCCGCTGCACGAGGCCGTGCATCGCGGTGGGCGGCGAGATGGTGTCGGAGATGCTCGAACTCAGGTTTGAAGAAACGCTTGGTTACTATACGGCTCCGCTGCAAATGAAGGCCAACAACGGCCTGTTCATCATCGATGACTTTGGCCGTCAGATGATCAATCCCCGCGACTTGCTGAACCGCTGGATCGTGCCCTTGGATCGCGGCGTAGACTTCTTATCCCTTCGTACGGGCGTCAAGATGCCGGTGCCTTTTGAGACTCTGGTCGTATTCTCTACCAACCTCGATCCGCGCCAGCTGGCGGACGCAGCGTTCCTGCGCCGCATTCAGAACAAGGTGAAGGTCGACGCGATCACTCCGGAGATCTTCGATGCGATCTTGCAGCGAGTTTGCGAACACGAGAAGATCCCCTGGAGCCCGCAACATTCCGCGTTCATCCGCGAACGCTGCAAGAAGGGCAGCCAGTCCCCTGTGCTGCGCGCTTGCTACCCCCGGGACATCGTCTTGATTCTAAAAAACATTGCCGAGTACGACGAGCGGGCCCCCCGTCTTCATCCCGAAGACATCGACCGCGCCATCACGCTCTACTTCGCCCGCTAGCCGTCTGCTGCCGCGAGGGCTTGCTCGTCGAAGCTGAAGTCCGGCTCTGGCCGCTCCGTGTTCTTGTATCGATTGAAGGTCTGCCGCAAACCCTCGACGAAGGGCGTCGCCTCAAACCCTAGTTCCTTGCGGACTCGACTCGTGTCTTCGGTAATCGGCGGCATGTCGAAATACTGCCCGAAGTAGAATGGCGGTGCAAAGACGTTGCCGCCTAGCTTAGTCAGCAACTCCCGATCAATCGAGACCGTCTGCGGCGGCGCACAACCGGCGGCTTCCGCCAATGCCTCTAGAAGTTCACGCTGCGAGATGTGCGCCGGGTTGGCCACGTTGTACGCGCGACCGATCGAGATGTCGTTCTCGGTCGCGGTTATGGCCGCATTGACATAGTCGTCGACGTGAACGAACTGCATCAAGCGCGTCCCATCGCCAGGCAGCATGATAGGTCTTCCCGCCAGCATCCGATCCCAGAAGAATTGCTCGCGGTAGAAAGGATTCTCCGGTCCGTAGAGAAATGGTGGACGCAGCGTGACGCAAGGTAAGCCGCTCTGCTGGTGAAGCCGAAACAGCATCCTCTCGGTATTGGCCTTGTTGCGGCAGTACAGGTCTTCGTCGTCCACCGCCGCCAGCGCATCATCTTCCAAGCGATCCAGGCCCGAACCGTAGGCCGCACAGCTGGACGTGAAGACGTAGCGCTTCAGTTGGTCTCCGCACGATGCCGCCGCTGCCTCGACCTGCTCTGCCGTTGTCCCCCGCTGCCAGTCGTAAACGTTATCGAAGACGAGCTCGTAGCGACCCTCCCGCATGACCTGACGAATGGCATCCGCGTCGTTCCGGTCGCAGCGAACTTCGCGGACGGATTTGCCAAACGGATTATGCCGGCCACGATGCAAAATCGTGACGTCGTCGCCGCGTTCGATCAGCTTCGGGACCAGGGCGCGGCCAATGAACAGTGTGCCGCCAATGACGAGAGATCGCATCGTGCTTCCCAAGTTAGCGCAGCACTGGCGATAATCGAGGTTTGATCGGCGAACAACAAATTTACGAACGCATCGGCGAGGAAGGCTTTGAGAAGCTTGTCCACGCCTTCTACAAACAGATCCCCCAAGACGATATTCTCGGGCCGATGTATCCAGCAGACGATCTCGTCGGGGCTGAGCAGAGGTTGCGCGACTTTCTAGTGGGGCGCTTCGGCGGGCCTCCACGATATGTCGAGCAGCGTGGTCACCCGCGGCTGCGTATGCGCCACGCTCCTTTCCCAGTGACTCGCGCGGCGCGAGACCGCTGGATGCAGTTGATGACCAAGGCGCTGGATGAGGCGGAACTGCCCGCCGACGTATCCAAGATGCTGCTAGAGTTTTTCGACGGCGTCGCTACGTTCATGATGAACCGCGAATGACGAGGAACTAGCGAGTCGTCAGGGCATGGAGCAATGCCCCAGCAGCTCTGGCTGCCACTCTTCCCGTCTGGCCATGGACGCGCGTGATGACGGCGTAGCGTGGCGCATCCGCTGGGTATACCGCGACTGCGAATCCGTCTCCGTCCGCGTTCAGAACATGCCCACACTCCGCGGTGCCGGTCTTGGCGTAGGCATCTTGCGGGAGTCTTGTAGCTAGAGCAGCGGCGGTGCCCTCGCGCGCTGCGCGCCGCAGACCCTGCAAGACGATGAACGCGCCTGGTTCGGAGCGTCGCCGAACCAACTCCATGTAACTGCGCAGCACCTCGTGGGGAGTGGCCAGCCAATCCGCCCGCAGACCCCATAGGGATTCGGAGCGGCTGTTTGGAGGCGGCGCCCGAATACCGAGCCGGGCCGCTTCAAAGCCGACTTCCGTCGGCGAGACGGAGATTGCCAGTTGACGAAAGTAGGCGTTGCAGGAGTGAGCGATCGCTTGCACGATGCCGACCTGGCCGTGGCCGCTCGGCAGCCAGCAGGCCTCGCCGGTGCAATTCAGATCGGGGAACACGAGTCCGTTCTTACGGCCATAGGCGAGTGCCGTGAACGGTTTGAGCAGCGAACCGGGAGAGGCCGTTTGGGGCTCACGCCAGTGCTCTTCGACAACTTGGCCCGTCGTGAAATCAGCGATCACATAGTCGACGTTCTCGACCGGCAGACCGGCCTGCGAAATTGCCGATTCTGCCCAGGCGACCGACAGCAAGAGGAACATAATGGCCATTAGCGCATCCGGTAGAGCACCGTTTCCTCGAAGTACGTGCCACTGTCGCGGCGGGTGATGTCGACGGTTCCCACTCGCGACAGCGTGCGGCTCAGGCTGCCGATGTTGTCTGCAAACAGCGACGGCTGGCGTGGAGTTTGCAGCGGGTTGCGGCCTTCGAGGAAGTCGAGATGAGCCATTGCCGCCGCGTAGTTGTCCGCTTCCCGGTCGTGTCGGAAACCTGCGCGGTAGATCGTCGGGCTTCCACTTGCTGACGGTGCAGCGCGCTCCAGGGCGGAGCTGATGAGATGCTCCGAATCCGACGCCAGGAATAGGTCGCCGCGGACAGCTGCAAACAAGGGCCGGAGCCCTGGCAGCTCGTAGTAATCACCAACCGCCCGCCAGGAGACGCCGCGGTTAGAAGCCATCCAATATCCCGCCACCGACGACTGCAACGCGGACAGCACTTGCGCCTCGTCCCACGGCGACTCCGCCCGCACGCCGACGAGGCTGGGATACCGCGCCAGGCCCGCCTCGAGTGAACTCGTCTGAACTTGAAGCAATGCCTGCAGGTTGGCGGAGCCGAGCACCGCGAGCAACGGCCCCGCGTCGAGCGTGGAGCGCGATGACGCCGCCGGAGGCGCATCGATGCGTGTTTCGAGATCGCCCACCGCACGGCCGTCCAGCGACGCTGCACCGGGAGCTAGCCGATAGCGCGGCACGTACTCCCCGCTGGCAGGATCAAGCAACTTTTGGCTCAGCAGGGCGACCGCGTCGGGGGCAGTCGGCTTCTCCCAAGCTTGGAAGAATGCCGCATCGTCGGGAACGAGTTCGGTAAGCGCCGCCACGTCGACAGAGCCCGCCGGTTCGCCCGCCTCCCGCCGTACAAGCCGACGTTCTTCTCGAATGCCGGCCACCTCCATAAACAAGTCCGACGTGGCAGATGAATAAGCAGACAGTTCGCTGACATTGCCCTGAATCCAGTAGGAACGGAAATGCGGGGAACGAACTAAGACGCTCAGATTCTCTATGAGCCGCAGATCGCCACTCGGTCCGTGCGTGGGATACCAAGTCTCGTCGGGCAGGGCATCGCCGCCCTGGCCTGCGCGGAGTTCGAGAGCACGGCCCAAGAGCGTGTCATCGGTCGCCACGAACAACAAACCATCGACAACGCCGAAGGCTATACTCCGTCCAGATTCGTCGTCGGCGCGCACCCAGTAGTCGACGCCGCCTGCCTGTCGCGGTTCGAGATCTAAACGCGAACGCAGCAAGGCGCTCTCCAAGGCTGCCGACGCATCGAGGCGGGTGATGTAGAGCAGGCGGAGTTCGCCGATGTCATACACGCCCAATACGGACGCTCCTCCGGCGATGGACTGAACCTGCGTCAAGTCGATCGGGAAACCGGTTGCGGCGGCGAGTTCCGTTTGCGCTTCCTGCAGCCGCAAGAAAAGCTTGGAGCGAGTAAACGCGGAGTAGTTGTCGCTTGCCAGCCAAGCCGCTTTTTCCGGTGAGGCGTTCCAGGCGGCGAGCAACGACTGGAAGTCTTGCGCCTCCAGCGCGACGACCGGGCCGGCCGGCAGATAGCGTGACAAAGACTCCACGTCGGCATTCTGAACCCAAGCTAGCGGCGCTAACACGACAAGTACTGCCGCCGCAGCCAGAAGCTGACGAATTCGGCGCTTCACAGTGCTCCTCCCTCGACCAGCATGGGTCGCACAACTTCCGGTTGATCCAGGTGGTCGCCGACTCGCGGTCGACGCCGCGCGTTTTCGACCTGGCGGGAGAGCTCGTCGGTCACTATCTGTCGGGTTTCCTGGCGCGCAGGAGCGTCCTCTAGAGCGATGGCGACATCGAGCAGCAACCGTGCGGTTTGCCGCCTCTCCGTCGCTCGGAGCGATTCGGCAAGATTCGTTGCAATCTCGGCCCGCTGGCCTGTCGTCAGGCCGAGAGTCGCCAAGAACGCATCGACCATCCGGCGGTCTGTTACCGCCTGGCCGGAGTTTTCCGTGAACGCCGAGTCGAATTCGAGCGAAGTCCCGTTAGCCAGCAATGGCTCTAGAGCCGCAACCGCCCGGTAGTGATTTCCAGTGTCGCGGGCTGCTTCAAATAGCCGCAATCGTACGTCGCCGGGCGCATCAGGCTCAAGAGCCAACGCCTCGCCAAGCAACGTAGCCTGGCTGTCGGGCGTTGCCGCCGCCGCCGCTGCGATTCGAGCGCGATAGAAGCCCGGTTGAACCGGATCGGCAGTTGGCGCTGCAGCGCCGCGCGCCAGCAAGTCAAGTTCATCCGATCCCAAGCTCTGATTGCTGCCTCCTGAGGCCGCCAACAGTTGCGCTGCTTCGGCGCGCAAATCGTATGGCGCTGAGTTGCTGCCGGCGATCGCCGCCAATGCCGCCGAGCTCTGTTCCAAGCGAGCGACAGCGAACTGAGCTGCTCTGCTCCAAGGTTCGGCGCGCATCTTTTCAGAAGCAAAGCCTAGCGCCGGCGGCAACAGCCCCGCTTTCTCAAGCAGCGCGGAGGCGTCCAGGTGAGCGCCGTAAGGCTCGAGGCTCAAGGCAGTCATTCGACGCAGCAGCGCTTCAGCCTGCGGGTTTGCGCCCTGCTGCAAATACAACTCCGCAAGACCGAGAAAGTAGCTGGGCGAGTAAACGCGGTCGGCAATCATCTTTTCGTAGAACAACCTCAGCAGCGAGTCCGCCGCTCCAGCGGCTCCCGACTTGCGCAACTCAACGACGGCTTCTTGCACGGCGAATTCGGGCAAAGACGCCGCGTTGGCGGTGAACAGCTCGTCCGCAGCGCCGCTAGTCGCCTTGAGCTGAATGTAGAGGGCCGGTCGCTGGGCTGCGAATCCCTCGACGAAGCCTTCCCCCGCGTTTGCCAGGATGTTTTGCGCTTGCGCCGTACGGCCATTGGCAAGGCGGAACTCAATGAGCCGGTAACGCAGTTCGTTAAGCGCTTGTCTGCGATAATGCGCCTGCGGGCGTGGGACCGAGCTCAACTGTTCCTCGGCGGTCGCGACAGATCGAGTGAATGCCTCTTCGCGGTCCGCTGCAGAGAGCCACTCCGCCCCGGCCAAGACCGAGAAGAAAGAGACTGGATCCGCGGCGTTCGCTGAAAAAGCAAACAGCTCCGCCGTCGAATAACCGGCCCCAACAGCCGCTCTTGCCAATTGATCGAAGCGGAACAGGCCGCTGCGAGTCAGATAGAGACTCAACAGGGAATCCGCTTCGGTGCGCAGATCGGGCAGCAGGGTCTCCGATCCCATCTTGGCGAACAACTCGGAGACCTCGTCCCAGAACTGCGCTCCGAGGCGGGACTCGCGCACTTGATCGGCGTAACCCTCGAGCGCTTGGCGCCAATGCGCGACCGTCGCAGCGCGATCGCCTGCGTCTAAGGCCAGCTCTCCCAATCTCACGTGATACAGCGGCGCATCGGGATTCAGCTCAGCCGCCAGCGTATAAGCCGCCTCCGCCCGTTGGGGAGACGCGTATTGTCTGTAGAGTTCTCCGAGGTCAAATTGCGCCGAGGCGCTAGCCGGACGGGCCTCGGTCTCAGCGTGGAGATGATATTCCGGGTTGGCCGCGCCCGTGGCTGCCTGCCGCTCCCCGTATCGGGCGGCATGGTAGAACCACAAATCGCCGGCAAGCTGCAGGTCGCGGTCGACCGGCTGGCCGATTCGATCGCCGACCGTCGCGTCTCCTAGTGCGCTGATGTAGGCTTGGCCGTAGCGCGCTTCCCCGCTGGCATGGAACACTCCGGTCAAACCCTTGTAAACGCGCTCCCACACGGCGGGGCGGCCTTGTCCACGGGCTTCCAGCGCTCCCCAAGCCAGATCGGAATCTCCGCGTAAGATGACGTACTCCGCCGTCCTATCTGCGAAGGAATTGCTGGGGCGGCGGGCCAGGTTCAGCAATTCGGTGGGGTTGCGTTCGAGCAGCAGCGAAGCGTAACGCTCCTGCCAGGAGTTCGCCAACGTCTGCTGTTCCAGTACACGAAACTCGTTCGCGATCTCCCCTGCAACGCGATAGGCTTTCGCCGCCTCAACGAGCAGGTAGGTTGCCCGGTTGCGCATCGGGAACGCACGCCAGTGATCTTCTAGTTGGCGGCCCAACTCCGCGTGCTGCATGCGCTTCTGCTGTTGTTCGATCAGCCGAGCTCTCTTCTGCGAATAGTCGCCTTCGGCAGGGTTAGAGACCAAATCCGCAGCAAGCCAACGAACCTCAAGCTCCGCCGGACCCGAGGCGCGCACCGCCGGTAACAGGGCGTGCTCGTAGATCGAGGCGTCGACGCGAGAACGCAACGAGGCGAGATACTCCATGAACTGCTGCCCTTCTTCCGGCGTGAAGTATTCAGCAGCGCTCCTTGTAAGGCTTTCGAGTGCGGGCGCCAAGCCATACTCCCAGCCGTCATACGTTGGTGATGGCTGAGCAGCAACGAGAAGACGCTCCACTGCCTCTGGATGCCGTCGCAGCCGCGTGGCCAGGTCCAAGTAAAGCTGCGCGCCTCGCCGATCCTCCGCGAGCAACCGGTCGCCGGCCAGTTCGACTCCGCGCGAGGCCAAGGTGAACGCCTCTTCGGCCAAGCCCCACCGTTCTAAACTCTCAGCGGCCGAAAAATATGCGTCGGATCGTTCCGGACGATCATCGATGAGCGCCGCCCGAACCGCCACGACGGCTTCTTGCGTTTCTCCCCGCCTGGCGTGAACACGCGCTGCCGCCAGCATCCACTGCGGGTCCTGGTAGGACAGCTCGTGCAGTTTCCGGTAGCCAGCCAGAGCGTCTTCCAAGCGCAACAACCTTTCTTGCAATTGCGTGCGTTCGCGCCACAATGCCGCGTCGCTTGGCAGAACAGCCAAGGCTCGTCCATAAGCGTCGACTGCTTCGGGGAATCGCTCCAGATGGGTCTGAGCACGCGCCAAAACCCGGTGGTAGCGAACATCGCGCGGCGACTGCTCTGTCGTGCGCACATAGTAGTCCGCCAACCGGTTGCCTAAGTTGTTGTCTTCGGCGTAGAAGGCGGCTTCCTTGGTTAGCTGTTCGTCATCCGGGAAACGATTGATGAGTTCGACGTATTGATCGACCGCTTCGGTGTAACGCTGCAACCGATTCAAAGCCGGGATGATCCCCCGTCGCAACGAGCCAATCGTGGAGCGCTGCGCATCTGCCGCAAGACCAGCGTTCGCCGCCGCTTCGATTTGTCGTTCGTAGAAGGCAGCTAGAGCGTCGTCGCGACCTTGGCGCGCGAACAGTTCGGCCATCGCAGCCGTGTTGCGGGGATCGAACGGATGGGCGGCGAGCAGCGCGTCTAGAATCGTCTCCGCCCGTCCGTAGCTCTGCGTGTCCGTGGCCTTTCGAGCAGCCTCAAAGCGTAGTTGATCGGCCAGGGCGGGGTAGGCGGCGTCCGCGGATTCGAGCAGGACATCGATTGCCGCCGCGCGGTTGTCGTTGCGCCACAGGAAGTCGACTCTCTCGCGCACCACGCCGACGATGCGCCCTTCTTCCGCATAGAGTTGCGAGCTTACTTGCTCCGCGTCGCCAGCATCGCCAAACGCCTCGTAGAGTTGCGCCAGCCGAATGCGCAGCCGCCGTAACTCGACCGGGTCGCGTGTGATGTCGATCCGCTTGATGAGCGCAGCAGTTTGTGCCGCATCGACGCCGCGCGACTGAGCGACCTGCTCAACTTGTTCCAACAGTCCGCGCGACTCCGTGCGCTCGGCAACCGCGACGAGCAGCGCCTCGAGATCGGCCCGCCGGTCCAGCCCTTCCAGCACGGCGATCCGCAAATCGATCGCTTGCCGTGACGGACTCTCAGACGATGTAAGTTGGGCGGTCGCTTGGTCAATCTGATCGCGATAGCCCGCCCGTCGGGCGAGCGTCACGAGCCGTTGGCGGGACTGCTCGTCCGGGGGCTGATCGAGAGCTCCCTGTAGATACTCGCGGATCGCCGCGCCGGGGTCGTTGCGCCCTTCTTCGATCGCGCCCGCTTCGAACGAATACAGCGAACGTTTTCCGAGTTGTCGGCGACCCTCATTGAGCTGTGCGATTGCTTGATCGAACAGATAGTAGTCCCAGTAGACGGTTGCCGAGGCCAGATAGGATTGGGCATCGCCAGGCGCGGTTTGGATGATTCGATCCCAGTAAGGCGACGCCTGAATCATCAATCCGCGGTCAGCCAAAATGTCGCCGGCCTCGGCCAACAGCGTGCCGTTCCCCGGGTCGCCTTCGATACGCCCATCGGAGAGCGTGATCGCACTGTCCGTGTTCGCCGGGTCAAAAGCCGCCAGCGAGCGGTGCAACGCAGTCGTACGACTCGTCGTGGGTTCGTCGGTAGGGCTGAGGGTTGCCAGTGCTAGCGCCGGCGCGGCGGCCTGCTCGAAGTCAGCCTTCCAGATGGAGCCTTCCGCGACCAACTGGATTCCTGCCGGGTTGCTCTCCGCGGCCTGCGCCCAACTGGCGCTGGGCAAGCCCGCCTGAGCCAGCGCTTCTTCGATCGTCGCGTCGAGTTGGCCGGACCGGGTGAGTCCAGCGAAGTACTGCCGCCGCAAATCGTCCGCATAGAACCAATGACGGCGCAGCAGATCCTGCGCTGCCGCCGCATCTCTGGTGCTCCGCCGGCGGTAAGCGTTTAGCAGATTGCGCACGAACATCAGATTGTGCGGGAAGCGTTCGTAGGCATACTGGTTCAGCCGCAGATAGAGTTGGTCCGTCATACCCGGACCTGCCGCGACCTCGTTGAAATATCCGTCCAATTCGGTACCCGAGAACGAATCGACGACTTCGCGCGTCAGCTGCTCAAACTCCCCCTGGCGTTGCTGCCGCAGATACCAACGGCCTAGCTTGTGGCTCCAAGATGTGTCGTCGAACTGCGCGATCGCCTGCTGATACACGCCTTCTACGCGCTCAGTCAGCCGGTTCGCTTCGAGAAAAGCCGCCATGCGCTCGTACAGTCCGGGGTCATCCGGATTCTCGGCGACCTGCAGTACGTAGACACGCACGGCGTCCGGCAGCCGCTGAAGCCCAACCAACCGCGAGACGTAGCGATCCAGCACCCGCGCATAGTCCGGCGATCTCGGGGCGACCACGTTGCCGTAGCGACGCCGCGACGGATCGGCGACCACGTTGGGCCCAAGGGGAACTTCATCGAAGCGAACCGACAGTTCGCGCAACATCCGCTCATAGGCGGCGAATTCTTCCGCCGTTTCGCCGCGCCGTGCATGCGCCTCCGCGACTAAGAACTGAATCTCGCTGCGTGCGCCTGCCTCAGCGAACTGACTCAGAAAGCGTTGGCCGCGATCGATTACCGCTTGGTCGTCTCCGTAGACGCCGAAGGCCCGCACGGCCTGGGCATCCAGCGCGGAACGTTGCGCGGATTGCGGAAACTCGGTCGCAAATCTATCCAGCAGTTCGAGTGCCCTAGCCCGGCGCAAGTACGGCCCTGCCGCGCGCTGTTTCGCCGGCCAGCTCCATTCCAGGCCCTGCGAGTTGAGCAGCAGCGAAAGCGCGCCGTTCAGCGCACCGGGACCGCGATCCGCCGTGGCGATATCGCGGTAATAGCTAAAGTCGCCCGATGCCGCGGCGATCGGCTGTTCGGGGGCGGTGAGGATGATCTGAATTAGACCCCCCAGCGCATACTCGCGATCTTCCACGGAAGAGCCCGGCAGGTTGTAGAGAGCGTAACGGCAGCGCGCCGCGTCCACGTAGTCGTTGACGCGCAAGAACAGCTCGGCGGCAGTTCTTAGGTCGATCCCGCTCCACTCGACGGCCCGTCGTTCCTTGCTCTCGATGAACTCTTGCAACGCCACAATCGCCCCTTCGCGATCGCCCTGGCGCCGGCGGTAGTGGAAGACCCAAGAAACGGACGCCAGATCGTCGGGAGCATTGGCGACCCGCAGTAGGGTCTGATCCAAGCGCTCGCGCAGGCGATCTGCCTCCTCGAGCGAGCGGAAGTAAGTCTCAAAAAGCTCCAGCGGCCATAGCGGTTCGAACGACGCCTCCAAAAGCAACAAAGCGGCATCCGGCCCGCTCGAGGCGCTGGCCAGTTGGGTGCGCGCCACGACAGGGAAGATCGAATCAGTCGGGTACGCCGCTGTATAGTCGGCCAACAAGCTTTCGCCTGCGTCAAACATTTCGTGCGCGGTAAGGAAATCCAGATACCGGCGGTAGACCCCTTGCTGATCGCTATATCTCGCGAGCCACGAGCGATAGGCCTCCAAGGTGATGCGGTCCGGCAACAAGTGCCTCTTACTGACTTCGATGACCCGTACGAAGGCTTGCCAACTCCGCTGCTGTTCGGCCTGCGTGAATCTTTCCGCCGCCGGCGAAGGACCCCGGCCAACGGCGAGCAAAGCCTCGACTTCATCCACCGGCCTTAAGCGGCGTTCGTAGAAGTCGGCCAGAGCGAGCTGCCCTTCAGCCGGGTCGACGACGCGCGAGGCGTACTCTTTCCAGTCCCGTTCGGCAGGCTCAAAGTCGACAGCGCGCTCAGCCTCTCGCGCCCGCAGCGCATAGAGCTGTGCCTGGTCCGGTGTCGCCTCGATCAGCGGCCCTAGACCTGCCGTCGTCTCTGCGGGAGGGCGCCGCGCTTGGAGCGGCCCGCCGGGCATGGGGACCTCCCTGAAAAACAGGCCCGCCACGCTATCGCTTGAGCGCACGTAACTCACCCAGTCCGGCAAGTCCGCTTGCGCAAGGCTTAGGACCCCAAGCGCCGCGGCGGCCGCAACGGCGTACTTAAGGCGCAACCGCAATGGTTACCTCCTCAACTCCGATGTTGTGGGCGAAGTCTTCCGCCGTCAGCTGCAACGTGTAGTTGCCCGCGGGCAGGTCAAGCGGAACAGTCACGGCGCCCGTGTTGTAACCAACGGCCGGGTTCCATCTCAGCTCCGCCGGCGGGGCTCCGTAGAAGCGCGCCACCAGCGTCCGCGTCGTACTGCTCGCGCTGACTTTGAGATCGATCCGTTCGCCGCGCCGGTAGCGTAGTTTGTCCATCTTGGCCCGGACCGTAGGAGGCTTACTGGCGATTAGAAAACTCTTCGTTTCGCGGAACACGCGGCCTTGATCGTCGCGCAGCAGCAAGCGAACCTCATGTCGGCCGTCAGGCGTATCCTTCGGCGCCAAGAAGCGCGTCTGCCAGGCATCTTCTGCTTCGAGAAATCGTAGTTGCTTGACCAATCCAAACGGGAACAACGCCGTGACCGAGGTGATCGAAGGATCGGTCTGTACCCGTAAAATCGGGTCCCCAGGCCGAATCACCCGAGGCCGCAGCAACGAGCGCGGCGCCGCCAGAAAGGACGTGTACGGCGTGACGAATTTGAACTGCTTGGACCAGCGGATGATCTCCTCGATCGATTCTCGATCTTCGCCCTCGCGCTCGATCTTCTCGAGCAGCGCGTCGACTCGCGCCTTGGCCCACTCGCGTGCGACATGCGGATGCTCTTGATCGTTGGCGGGAAGGTCATGACGCGTCTCAAGACTGACGCCCGAACCCGTAACTTGGAACAAGGCCCGGGCGGCGGGCGCCAAGTAGCGGCCCACCCAGCGGGCTACCGAGCCGCGATACGAATTAGGCGTCAGCGGATAGATGAGATCCAGCTGGGCGTTCGATTGGACACTCAGGTCAAGGTCTTCGATCGCCGTCCGGCCAATTTTGCGCAGAAACGCAGCGAGTTTGAAGTCCAGCGGCTCGGTTGAGCGGACGTGCTCAAACACCCCGCCGCTGCCCGTGATAAGCCGCAGCAAAGGCAGGTTGGCATCGTCGCCAATTGCCAGGGTGAACGTCCGCGGACGCCGGTTTTCCGGCAGTCCGCCGAAGGTACCCTCGTACAACCCAAGCAGCCGGTCGTTCCGGGCCGCTTCCAAGGTTGAACCGCCGTCCGTTAGCTGGAATAGATAGGGCTCGCCGGCGGACTCAGCGAACTGCCGCGCGGCTGCTCTCCACGCAGCCGGCAGATTCGTGCCGCCGCGAATCTGTCCGGCGCGCACGAACTCCAACGCCCGCCCTGCATTTGCCGTACTGGCCGCCACCGGCGTTGGCGAAAGCGTCGCAGCGTCCTCGTTGAAGCCGATCACGTTGAACTGATCCTGCGGCCGCAGTTGCTGAAGCAGCGTCTCCAGCGCACGGAAGCTGCGATCCAGCTTGCCCCATTGCATCGACAGCGAAGAATCGAAAAGCGCAATCACCGTGCGTGCGGGGCCATCGCCGGCAGCGCTCTGGCGCACTGCGTTCGGCAGCGAAAGAAGAGCGGACGCTAGAAAGTACCCCGGAATGACGCCGGGAGCTCCCAGCCGGTTCGCCGTAACATGCGGCGCAGGCGGAACCGGATCCCGATAAGTCAGGACCTCAAGTCGGTCGCGTCGGCTTTCGATGCTGTACTCCACGCTGAGGTCTTCGCTGAACGCGAGATTTTCGGCGTGGAGTTCCGCCACGATCCGATTCTCGGATTGCTCGATTATCTCTAGCGGATACTGATCTCCGACCGCGCGAAACTCAGTCAGCGGATGCTCCGAGAGCACCACCATCCGCAGGTCGAAACGTCCCGCCGTTTGTTGCTGATACGCGTCTGGCCGCAACGGCAGCGCGAAGCGCGAGACAAGGTCTTCTACGCTCAATCGCTCGTGGTATTCAATTTCGATTCTCTTGAAGCCATATCCGGGAATCGGCACGACCTTTGCCGAGAATGTCGTGCCCCGCCGCGCTTCTTCCGCTCCGTACTCTCCCTGGCGCAAGAGTCCCGGGTCGATGGCCTGCGACTTGAGGCGCGCGTAGATGTCTTCAGCTCGGCGCCGCTCCAGAATCACGCCGGGGATTCTCGTTACGTCGTCCCATACCGCGAAGTCCGACACCGCAGCGCCCGTCGGCAGGGCGAATGACCACTCGCCTTCTTGGATAGAGGCCACATGGCTGGCAAAGACTTGCTGGATGCGCACTCGCGCCATCCCGTTATCGATCAGAATATCGACCTTCATTCGGTCGAGCGAAAGCTTGCGTGGATCGGGTTGAGCGTCGTCGCCGGACACGAGGACGCCGACATCGGGGCGCGCCGCGCTGGGTAATATCAGCGCTGCCAGTAAAAAAATACACGCCGCGAAACGCATTATTTGCGGGTTAACTCCAATTCGTTCGTCCGTGTGAGGCCATTGTCGGTGCCAACATATAGAACGTCATTTCCCAAAGCCAATGCAGTGACGTTTTTCGAAGGCAAACCCTCCGTCACAAATCGCCACGTCTCGGTACTCGGCTCTAAGACAAGCAAGCCGCGGTCCAAAGTGCCGGCATAGACTCCCACGCTCGTTGAAATCATCGCATTCGGATTGATCTCAACGCCGCTCAGTTCCGGGTAAGTGATCCATTCACCTTTCGACGTCAGCCGCATCACCCCTCCTCCATAGAGACCAATCAGCCAATCGCCCTCGAACGAGGAGATGGCGGAAACCCAGTTGTGGGCCAGCGCTGAGTTGGCAGTCGTGAAGCTGTCCGTGACGCGTCCGCCTTCCAGAATTGACAAGCCCCCTAAGGTTCCCGCCAACAATCGGTCGGCTGCGGCTCCGAGCGAATAGACATGATTGTTGACCAGTCCATGGAATGCATAGAGGCTATGCGCTCCGCTGCCGTCGATGAACGTCAATCCGGCCGGGGTCGCCAGCACCGTCGCGTCGGCAGTGAAGGCCAAATCGGTCACATGGCTGGCGATGAGTCCATCCTCCTTCGTCAGAAACTGGCGCACTTTCCCGTTCGCGTCGAAATAAGCGAGGCCGTTGGCCGTTGCGACCGCAGTCGTTCCTTCGTCTGGAGCCGCCTTGATGCGGTTCACACAAAAGACCTGATCGCTCTCGACTTCAATGATGCGTTCGAATGTCGAGTCCAATACGTCCAGTCCCCGGTCAAAGTAACCAACCCATAGGCGGCTTGATGAATCAACGTAAAGGGCTGACACGTTGCGATCGCGGAGGCCCATCGAAGCCGTCATCAACAAGGGCCGCCAGGCCGAGTCATCGGCCTCTCGTGCATAGGCCGCGGTTAACGTCACGGCCAGGACGGACCCTCCCGAGGCGGCGAAAGCTCTTACGTCATGCGGACCGTCGGCGACAGTTCGCGGCCCCGGCGAGAGCGGTCGCCGTTGCTGGTTCAGCGGCACTTCCACTACGCCTTCATCGCTTGTGCCCACCAGCAACGCAGCGCCGGAGACGTGCAGCGCTGCAGCGAAAAATCCCGCCGCCAGCGTCCTCTCAAACGCGTCATCTCGGAAGGCAGCGACGCCCAAGGGAGTGCCCACGTAGACGCCTTCCGGCCCAGCGGCAAGTGACAAGACCCGGCGATCCGCCAGGCCCTCCGCCTCAGCGAAGAGGCTCAGAGAGCCGCCGGCCAAATGCAGCACTCCTTCATTCAGCGTCCCTATCCATAGGTCGCCCTCGTCGCCCGCCAAGGCGGTGACTTCCTGATCTGTCAATAGGCCGTGAGCCCGCCTCAACGTTTCCCCGTCCCAGGCAATCAGCCCGGCGCGTTCGGTACCAAGCAGCACGCCGCCGGTACTCATCGGCAGCACCGCCGTCAGATCTGCCAGGGCGACCTCTTCGGGCAAGATTTGGAAAATGTCACCCGCGGCGGACACGGACAACAGTCCCTCTCCCGCCGTCGCAGCCAGCAGTCGGGCTTCGCTCGCTCCGCCTAATCGCGCGACGGCCAGTCCTGTGATCGGCGCCGCCGGCAGCTCCACGCCGGGTCTCCACCGCGCTACGAGATCCCCGCTGTTGAGGTCCCTACGCTCCAAACCGCCTCGGCCCCCCAGCCACAGATCACCGTCGAAAACCACCGCGGATGAGTAAATCGATTGCGTCGGGACCGCTTGGATGCCCAAAGACGGAGGCCGCAAGGGGCGCACGATGACGCTTAGTGAGTCTTGCTCCGACCACTCGGTTGCCGCTCGCTGAAACGATCCCCGCGCCTGGACCCAAACCGCGACACCGAGGCCAATCGCCGCCAGCGCGAGCAGCGCTGCCGCCAGTCCGAGACGTTTGCGCAACCCCACCGGGTTAGCGTAACAGCCACCGCGGAATCACGCGCAATTAGCGCTGACGATCAGCCTTTACTGCGTCAGTTGCGCCTCTTCCACGGATCTGGCGTGGCGTCTCAGCTCGAAATAGAACCAGGCCACCGCCGATCCGACCGCTAGAGTCGTCAGCGGCAAGAATCCTATACCGAGGCCTTGGGCCCCGCCGCGGGCTTGCTCAATCGTCCGCCAACTCATATAGGCGAGCACCAACGCGACAATCGCCTTGAGCCAAATCGTCTGGAATCGAACCAAGCGGTAAACCCGCCGAGCGTTCACCGCGGTGACCTCAACCGGCAGGCTGGAGATATGCGGGAACCGGCTGACCACCGTCATCATCACGAAGACAACCAAATTCACCGCAGGCAGCAGCAGCAAGGTGGCCTTGGCGCCCCACGCGTCAGCCTGCCCGGCGGCGTCAAAATGCTGCGGTACCTGATCCGGTATCTCGGGCCAGGCAGCAAGCACAATAAGGAACTGAGACAACAGCGCGGCCGCGGCACCCAGTTCCAGCAACCACTCGGGAAGCGTTTGCGGCAGCAGCGGCTGCGGCGCCCGTAGCTGGCTCTTCCGTGAGTCGACCTGGCCCACCGTGAGAAGGGTATCGTAAGGCTGCGCAAGAAACAACACTGAAATGAGGATCGGCCAATCAGCGACCCCGGTCATATCGGCGTCCGATCCGCTCCCGGATCCCGTGACGGCGCGTCCCGATGGCCTAGTCGCCGTCGGCGGTGGGCTGTCCGTAGCGCGTTTGCGCCAGGCCTATCGCCAGGGAATCTTCCCCTGGTCGGCCGATCCCGAGACGTGGTGGTCGCCCGATCCCAGGGCCGTCATCGACCTGGTCCGGGGGGTCCGTGTTTCACGCCGACTGGCTCAAAAACTCCGGCAAGGTCGATTTGAGGTCACCAGGGACCGTGCCTTTCGCCAAGTCATGGAGGCCTGCGGCGGAAAGCGAGACGGGCAAGATTCTTCCTGGATCAGCCCGGCCCTCACCCAGGCCTACGTTGCCTTGCATGAAGCCGGCGACGCCCACAGCGTTGAGGTCTGGCTCGACGGGGGCCTGGTCGGGGGAATCTATGGAGTTGCGGCGGGAGGGGCTTTTGCCGGCGAGTCGATGTTCCATCATGAGGCCGATGCCTCGAAGATCGCTCTAGCCAGCCTGGCGGATCATTTGAAAGGGCAAGGATTCGTGCTGTTCGACGTGCAAGTTGCCAATCCCTTCACCAGCCAGATGGGAGCTGAAGAGATCCCGCGGCGAGAGTTCCTGGGGAGGTTGCGGAAAGCTCTCGCCGCGGACGTTGCCTTCTGACTTTAGGCAGGCTTCTTGCCTGAGCGCGGTCGCCGCCGCATGAAGCCCAGCGCCAGTAGGCCGCCGCCCATCAGGTACATGGTCATCGGCTCCGGTACGTCGGGCACGCCCCCGGGCGTGAAGTCGTAGGTGACCGTTACCGTGGCTTCGCCCCTCAAGTCCTGCTGCAGTAACAGCGGATTGATATTAGTGTTGATTCCAACCAGGGCCGCCGCCGTCCCATCGAACCCAACCGTGCCCAGCCCGATGAAGGGCACGAAATCCCCCGCAAGCGCCGTAGCGAAGCTATCCGCGTCCATCGCGGTAGGGACGCTGAAGGGCGTGCTGCTATTTGCAAGCACGGCGATCGGGCCAAAGTTGCTCACGGGATTGAGCGTAAGCAAAGGCATGGCTAGCGGCGCCGGCCCGTCCAGGGTGAAAGTCCCCAACAGGCTGCCGCTCAGCGTGCCGTCCGTTGAGTTTTGATTCGTAGCCGTAAAATCTCCGTCGATCACCGCCGAGAACTCGATGAGAATGCTATTAAGCGTTCCCAAAGTCGGATCGAACTGGCCGACCGTGAAAGATATCGTATTGGGGGAGAATGTCGTATTGATGGTGTCGGAGACAATCAACGTAGCGGCGCTGGAGGGGACCAGGGATGCCGCTAGAAGCGCTCCTAAGCTCAGTAGTTTCTTAAACATGAATTACTCCTATATGAAGCCTGCGAATACTATTCGCAGAGCTCGGACTTCAGGTACCAGGACACAGACTCGTAGTACGCAGCGTTCCTGCCCCCGATCCGTGGGTAAGCGAGGAGCAGCAGCGGCGTGGGAAGCGGAGAGTCTAGTAAGCAGGGGC
>JAQCLD010000132.1 GCA_027592785.1 Acidobacteriota bacterium | reverse complement strand
AAGCGGCTTTAATAGTACGGAAAGAGGCACTAACCAGGCCCCCAGTGGCGGAAGAAATCACACCAACGCGCCAAGAAGCCCCGGTGGCGGAAGCATCATCATCAAGTGCTACAACCCACTATTGCACGGTAGATCTCGGCATAACTCTTCCGGGCTGTGAGTTGCACGAGGTCTCAACTTCACAACTTGCGACCTGGGTGGCACGAGTCGTTGAAACAGAAGGTCCGATTCATGAGGACATCGTGGGACGACGCATCGCGCTGGCCGTCGGTGTGACGAGGAAGGGCTCCCGCATACAGTCGGCCATGAGTGCGGCTATCACATACGTGTTGCGGGGTGGCGAAATTAAGCGTCGCGGTAAGTTCCTTCATTACCTGGGTGGATCGCTCCAGGTGCGTGATCGTTCACGGCTCGATAGCGCTGAGAGAGGAGTGGAGCACATTTGCCCCGAAGAGATTGAACTGGCGATCCAGGAAACCCTAAAGGTGACCCACGGCGTAGAGGCCCAGGAAGTGGAGACCTTGGTAGCACGCCAATTCGGCATCAGTAGGGCCGGCAAGGACGTACGAACTGTTCTCTCGTCACAAGTAAAGCGGCTACGACGATCATGTCGTATCATTGAGCGGCAAGGCTTTCTAGAGTGGGTTGATAGTCCCGACCCGGTCTAGTTGCCACAATCCAACCTCAAACCTGCTCAGGGCTCACGAAAGGGCCGCCAGGACGGGGCAGGAGTTCTTTCCGACTATAGGAATTTGCAGGAAACGACTCCTTGGGCACTTGGTAGTGCTACGATAGTTATCGTTCGTAGCACGATCCTACTATGATTACCCCAGATGCGGCAGGCCAACACCACCGCTGTTAAACAGCGGACAGAACAGCGGAAACCGCCCCTAGGTCGACGCTTCCAGAAGGGCCGATCCGGCAATCCCAAGGGTCGGCCGCCGAACGGCCAGTCGATCACCGCGCTGCTGCGAGCCGAAATCGAAAAGGTCTCGCCCGACGACAAGGACGGCAAGACTTGGGCGGAACTGATCGTCCTGGCCACGATGCGCCTGGCGATGGCGGGGAACTCGACAGCCCTCAAGGAAGTCTGGGAGCGGATGGACGGGAAGGTCACGTCCGAGCTGGACGATGTTGTCGACATTCACGTCCACTTCGGTGCCGACGACTACCTTCTTCTTTAGCGCCGCTCTCGACGCCAAGCGCCTTGGTGGGCTCTTCACCAGCTTCAAGTAGCCCGTCCAGTGTGTGCCTGATGATGCCCCACACGGATGGACCAAGCCGTCGGCTGGAAGGTTGGGCAAGGACGGCTTTGGCGCTTACGTCAAGAGGTATGGATTTGGCCCGGAAGACTGGATACTCAATCGGGACCTAAGCACCGTCGCACATGTATACCAACATGCATACTGAGTCCAGAAACATCCAGTAAGTCCTTTAGAATCAATAGAGGATGGCGGAGGAAGAGGGATTCGAACCCCCGGTTGAGTTTCCCCAACAACGGTTTTCAAGACCGCCGCCTTAAACCACTCGGCCATTCCTCCACCCCCAATTTATCACCGTAGGACTTAGAATCGCAGTCTCATCTGAACCGTGGCTTGGCGACCCGGGGCCAGAGCTGTGCCGGAGAACAGGCCGCTGAAGTTGATCACGTTGAGGCGATCGGTCACATTGCGGACGTCGAACTGCAGCGTCAGCGAACGCGGATCTTGATCCCAGACGCGCAGTCCGGCGGAGAGGTCGACGCTGTAGTTCGGCTTGACTCGTCCGCGGGCGAAGTCGACTCGGTCAGCGATGGACTGCGAGATGGGTTCGGATTCATCAGTATCGGTCGATGAATCGTCATCGTCTTCTAATTCGACTGGCAGGCCGCTGCCGTAGCGCACGCCGAGCGAGAACCACGTACGGCGGTGAGGCTGTAGACGCACTAAGGCGGCGACGGTATTACGCTGGTCTTGCGTGATGGGGAACTCCGTCGCGACGTCACGCAGCTCAGTCGCTTCACCGCCCCGGAGGAATAGCCCGCCGGTAACCGGGGACGAAGCGTAGCCATTCATATTGGAGTAACTTACGGAACTGGTGACGCTGCGCCAACGAGGCATTTCCAGGCGCACCTCGGTGCCTTCGACGCGAGCCGAATCCCAAGTGACGGGGAACGAGAGGCCTGTATTGAGAAACACGTCGTCGTCGATGCTGTTTTCGAAGCGCCGCCAATAGTGGTTGACGTCGAGCAGAAAAGCGGCGCCGAAGGGCTTGCGGAAGCCTATCTCAAAGAAGTTGGCGCGGCTCGCCGGAACCTGCAGAACGCCTTCGACTTCTTCGAGTCCGAGGCTCTCCGCTCCGCTGCTCAGTAGCAGATTCTCCGTCGGCGGCGGTTGGAAGATACGGTCGTAGGAGGCGTGCAGTTGCAGGTCCGGTCCCGGCAGGTAATAACTCACGGCGATACGGGGACTGAACGCGGTGTCTTCGATGCGCAGGCGATAGCGGTCGAATCGAAGACCGATATTCGCGGCGAAATTGCCTAGGCGGAATTGGTCTTGAATATAGGCGCTGTATTCAGTGCTCCGCTGGGCGTCCTGGAAATCGATATCGAACTCGGGCAACTGATCCGGCGTCGTTGCTTGGAACATCTCGCGAATGTCGTTGAGCCGAACATCGCCGCCGACTTTGAGCGTGTGCCGCTCGCTTTCTAGGGTGAGGTCGGCGATGACGGAGCCCTCGCGCAGCCCTCTGTCTTGTTGGGCGTAAATGGGCGTCGAGAGAGGGTTACTCCAGAGCTCGGCCGTGAGGTCGCGATACATACCGCGTACAGACGCCAGAGCGCGAGCGGACAGGGTGCGTTGGTAGTGGACTTGGGCGGCGGTCTCGGCGGAGCGACGATCCTGACGCTGCCCCGCCGCCTGCTGCAGCAAGTCATTCGGTACCAGGAACCCAGTGTGGTTCGTACGGAAATAGAAAGTGAGGCGGTCTCGCTCGGATACGTCTTGTAGAACGCGTCCGTGAAAGCCGGACGAGCTGCCGCGGTTGGTGTGGTTCTCTAGCGACGGAGGATCCAAATAGCGATCAGTCGAGCCGCTCTGGACACCGAGAGAGACCACGGTGCGCTGGTTGGAATACTGATGGGTGAGCGAGCCGAAGCTGGAGTCGAAACTACCTCTCTGTAAGTCGATCTCGGTGTGGTGCCCCATGAGTGCGGTGCGGCGTGTGTCTAAGGCTATGACGCCGCCTAGCCGCCGGCCATATTCGGCGGGCAAGCCCGCGGTCAGAATGCTGATGGCCTCGAACTCGCCGTTCTCCAGGGCTGGAGCGAAGGCGATGGATCGATTGTCATAGACGGGCATGCCGTCGATGACGTACTGCGTGTCGTACTCCGAACCGCGCGGATGCAGCACGGCGTTGGCCTCTAGGAGCCAGCCTGGCATGGTGGTGATGACGTCGACAGTGCTGCGCCCGAGCGTCGTACCTAGCGCCTGCTCGAGCTCGACTCTACCGGTGCGATAAACGACGCTGGGCTGCCCGGGGTCGAGTAGCGGGGCGGTACTCTCGACGGTAACATCCGTCTGGACGACGCGGATCTTGAGTTCCACTTCGACGAACTGCGGAACGGCGGAACGAATCTCGACACGCGCTACGTAACTGGCAAAACCATCGCTACTGATGCGCAGCTCATAGACTCCCGGAGGGAGACGCCGCAGGACTGCCTCGCCGACGCTGCTCGCCTGAGCATCGACGACGAATTGGGGATTGCGGCCTAAGAGTTGAACATGGGCTTGGACCGGGGCCCCCGAAGGATCGAAAACGGCGACGCGCAGTTGCCCGTCCATCACCTGGCTTAGGGCTGGTTGAGGAGCCAGAAGCAGCGACAGCCAACAGGCGGCGGCAAGCAAAGAGGAGCTACGAAAAAGGAGCGGCCGAGACAAACCTTAAGTTTACCCGTGTCCCGAAGGCGGCTTTGTCGTGTTCCCCACCGCCAAGGCGGAAAAAAGAAACGCCCCGGAGAGCGGCTCCGGGACGTCAGTTGTGAGCAGAAGTGACCTTTAGAAGGTGAAGCTATAGCCGAACATCGGAGCGAACTGATGGAGCAGATCCCCATCGATCGAGGCGCCTGGCGCTGCCGTGATCACGTTTTCGGGTACGCCGGTGATGTAGTCGCGGAACTCGACGCGAAAGATGCCGTTCGAGCCCACGCGAATTTTTACGCCGACGCCAAAGTCGCCAACAAACATCGCCTGCGTGGATTTGGTCAACAACGCCAGATCCATGCCTGGTTGGAAGGGATCTTCGGCGCCCACGCCCTGGTAGTACTTCACGCCGATGCCGCCAGCTACGTAGGGGCGAACCTTGGCGTCAGAATCGGAAAAGTAGTAGAGCAGATCGTAATGGACTGCATGGCTCTGGTGACCTAGGTCGGCTTTGTCCGAGCCCGCCTCTAACTCCAGATCATTACGTGAGTAGATATAACGAAACTCGCCGCCCCAACGTTCATTGATCGTTTGACCAATGAGGAAGCCGCCGCCGAATCCAAGCGCGGGGCCAGTGTCGCCGCTGCGGGTGGGGTTTGTCGCGGTCAGCGAGTTGTAATCGGAAATCAGACCCAGAACGCCGATTTCCAGTTCGGACTGGGCGGAGGCAGGGGTTGCGAGGGCGACGAACATTGCCGCCGTAACCGTCGCAAGAGCCAGTCTCTTCACCATCTTCATCATCAAATACCTCTTCTCAGTTGCGGGCCCGTAGACCCGCAGGGGGGAAACATTGAAAAGCTTCTCGCTAGTCCTCGACGATCCTCACATTCACGACTGTACTCGCGCCGCCGATCGTGACAACCAGAGGCTGCTCGACGCCTGTCGGTGTGAATCCGGCTGCCCTCGCGTTGATCTGATAGAGACCCGCGAAGCCCGGCGTCAGCCCCGAGTACGATACGTCAGCGGGCGCGCCTCCGATGGTTACGTTCGGTGTCACGACTGTCTCGGAAAGGATGTCGCCGGATGCAGGATTGCCCGCGACCGCGAATGGGTTCACGTTGCCCAGACCGGTTAGATAGATAACGAAGCTTTAGTTGGTACGAATCGGGTTCGATAGCGTAGCCAGCGTATTGTCTTCGCGGAAGATCGCCGGGAAGCGCGTATTGCTCGGACCGCTGACGCCAAAGATCGCCGGAGCAGTCGCCCGAACATCCTTGACGAAGATGTCGCTGATGCCGTCGGTCGTATGTACCTGGACAGCGGTGTTGCCCTGCAGTCCGTACTTCAATTGAGCGTTGATCTGATTGGGTCCCACGTAGAGCAGCGGCAGAATTTGACCGTTAGCCGACACGCAAGCGCCGTTGAGCTCAGTTGGGAGCGGAGTGGCGCTAGCTTGAGCCGACGTCGTGGCAAAACGGTCACCGAAGATCGAAATCAATCCGCCCGTGGCTGAATTCGGGGAGAAGTCAGCTCCGTTAGTGATCGCTTCGACACGGGGATTACCCAGACCGCTGTCAAACGCAGCCGGGAGTTCGACGATGCCCGCGCTCGAGGTGGACACAATGCGCCCATCGCGAAGCGTGCTCAAGGTCGAGCTAAAGTTCACGCCCGGATTGCGCGCCGGAGGAGGTTCCGCGAGACGCGTTGCGCCAATGACGCGGGTGGGATCGCGCGGATCAATGCGCTGCAAAACGCCGGTGTCAACCGCGCTCGTGGGACGGATCGAGCGCAGGCCCGTGCCGTCCTCGGCAATCGTAAAACCAGAGGACTGCTGATTCACCGTTGCATCATCAAACTGTCCCAAGGGCACCAGTGATGCGTTCAGTAGGAACTGGCCGGCCATATAGAAATCAGAGCCGGCTCCGATGGCGCCGCTGATGGAGCCAAGACCCGACCTCGAGATGATGATTCGCTTGGACGCCGTCTCGTAGAGATGCACGTTGCCCGAACTCTCTGCAATCAGCACGTAATCGCCATTGGCTGAAGTCGCAAAAGCGAGTTCTGAGCCGAAGGAGTTGGTAAAAATGCCGAGCGTCTCCGGCGTCGACAGTACTCTAGCCGGCAGTGATAGCCAGTGGAGCTTGGAGCCGGTCCCTCCCCTGGCGGCGAGGATAGTGCGGGAAGCATCTGTCGCCAGCATGTAAGGATACTGCCCGGTTCCGATGAGCCGCCAGGGCATATAGGCGTAGCCGAACGACTTGAGCTGATTCAGCTCAATGATGGATACGTGCTCGCCGCGAGAGTTCGCGACGATCAAATAGGCGGTGTCGTTTGACAGCGTCATCCACGTTGGACTGTTGCCGGTCTTGAACTCGGCGATCTGGGTCATCGTATTGGAGTCGAAGACCAAGACTTTGAAGTTCAAGTCGTCGAGGACGTAAAAGCGATCGCGGAACTTGTCGCCGAGCACCTGAATTAGGTGGCCGGGAACGGGGTGCAATGTACCCTTTTGATCGACATCGCGAACGTTCGTAATGACGAGGGCGGTTTGAGCCACATTCACTGCGTTCGTCTCAATTCTGATCTCGATGGCATTGGTGCCCTGCACCGGACCCAGTGCGCCGGGATCGACGGTCACTTGAACGTCGGCTGGGGTGAAGCCGTCGTGGGGCTCAAAGAGCACTCCGGGACGATCGGAACTGCGGAACGCATCCGTCGTAAGGCTAAACGCGGCAGACTCGCTGCCCTCCGGGGACTCGATCCTTAGCGTCTTCGTGATCGGAAACTGGGAGCAGAAATTGAACTCGAAGAACAAGTTGCGATCCGCTGCGTTCACTTCTAGTTGGGGCAATCCGCCAAGGTCGGAAACCGGCAGGTATAGCAAGCCGGACTCGCTTACCGCGTAAGAGTACGTGCCGTCACCGCTGGGTTGGATCCGTCCTAAAATTCGCTCCGTGAGGCGCACACGCGAGCTGACAAGCAGGTTTTCATTGTCAAGCACTTGCATGATGCCGCGGCGAGGATGGTTGTCGTCTCCCCCGGCGATGATGTCATTGAAGCTTCCGAACGAGGCATAGAGCTCGCCGGTAACCGGGTTGAATCCGGTTCCGCCGACGAAATCCGTTCCGGTGCCATCCGCTTCCGGCGTGTCGGCAATGACCTGAAGGTCATTCGATAACAATAGCTGCCCCGCCATGAAGTGACTGCCATCGGGCGAACCGCTGACCTGATTGAAAACCGGGGCGTTCACCAGCGAAGATGTCAATCGTAGCCGCAACAGGCCGACTGGATTCATGACTCTATACGAGAAAACGAATTCAGGCGTGATGCCGAAAACCCATCGGCCGTCAGCGGATGACGAAATGTTGGCTTCTACGATCGAGCGCGGCAGAGTCGGCGGCGCAATTGGAAGTATGACCGAACCGACTCCGTTCTCGAAGGTAAACAGCACTTTCGCAGAACCGTCGACCGGATCGAATTCGCGCAGGTCCGTTTGGGTGATGATTACCGCCTTGTTGTTCGCCTGGAATGCGACGCTCAGCGGCTGCACCGTAAATGCAAAGTGACGCCGATCGCTGGTGTCGTTCAAATTGACGACCGTTACGCTCGACTGTTGCGGCACGCCGGATGTTACCGGGTGGCTGGTCGCAACGAGCCATTGCCTATTGGGTGAAATGGCGATGCCGGAAGTAGCGGCTGGCTGCGGGCTGGTCGGGAACGAACTGATACGCTGCTGCGTATCCATCGAAACGACATCGACGCGGCCGGCCGTAAAGTTGGCAGCATAGACCAATCGCCGAAGCTCATCAACTGCTACATCGTTGATGATTCCGGGAAGGGTGATCTGCGTTCCAAACTTGGCATCGCCCTCGGTCGTATGCGCCCACGAGACCGTTGCGGCAAGCAACGATGCTACGAGCGCCACGGTTTGTACTGATACCAGGGTTAACTTCCTCATCCGTATACTCCACTTGAGCCTACACTCACTCGACTTCACTCTCGTTCTCAAACTGCAGCAGCCGCTCTGTGCGACCGCGCGGAGCAAAGTCCGCTTGAGCTGGACTTCACCAAATCTCCGCCGCGCCCCGCGCCAGTCCCACGTCGAATCAGTGAGCGGCGGACCTCCCTAATGGGAGGTCCGTGTGCTCGCATCCTCGACCTTCCAGCGCAGAGGCGGCTGTATAAATTGCGGGGGAACCGAACCGCCGCTTCTAGTCCTCTTGCTGCGCGCGAGAGCGCCTGCGCATGACAATCAAAGCCAAAAGCGCGACGGCAACTAACCCACAAATGATTCTTACTGTACTGGCGTCCATTGTTGTTTCTCCTTCTTCGTCCTGTTCTAAACGACCTAAAAATTGCCCATGATCTGCGGCATGAAGTCCCGGATTACACGGACCAACATCGGTCCAACCGTGACCACGAAGAGGGCCGGCAAGATAAAGAAGAAGATGGGGAAAACCAGCTTGACGCCAATTTTCGCCGCTTTCTCTTCGGCCTCTTGCCTCATCTGCGTCCGCATATAGTCTGAGAAGTTCTTCAGAGTCTGCGAAATACTTGTTCCAAACTTATCCGCCTGAATTAGCGTGCTCACCATTCTCTTGAGCTCATCGACTCCGGCGCGATCACCCATGTTCTTCAGCGACTCGGCGCGGCGCTTTCCAGCTCGCATCTCAAGATTTAAGACCGTAAACTCATCGGTGATTTCAGGGTGTGCCGTCCGCAGCTCTTTGCTCACCTGCATGAGGGATTGATCGAGACCTAAGCCTGACTCCACGCAAATAACGAGCATGTCGAGAGCGTTGGGCAGTCCCTTACGAATTGCCAGCTGGCGTCGGGACGACATTCGTCCCAACACGAAGTTCGGTGCAGCCCAACCGAAGCCGCCCATGGCGAGAATGTGAAACGGGGCCAGTTCATTGGCCGAACCAGTTCCAAAAAGCGCGCCGGCGCCGACCACACTGAGCGTCAGTGCAAGGGTGGCTTTGATGCCGTAAAGAAAGTGCAGCGCTCTCGGGTTACGAATACCGGCCGAAAGCAGGCGCCTCTGGATTATTCCGACGTCGGAAGGATTCGAGGGAACGAGATCGCCGATTTTGGCCAGTAGATCCCGGAAGCTCAGCGAAGGGTCTCGCATCGTTTGATGCGCGGTTTCCACTTCGCCCATGACGCGCTCAACAGCGGTCTGCGGCTGGGCCCAGAACTTGAACCCCATCACGCTCAGTACGACCGTGATGACGAAGAAAAGAAGTATCGATGCTACGAGCGCACTCATGGTTCCTACCTAGACCCCCAAATCGGTCAGCTTGCGAATTGAGATAAAGCCAAGCAATTGGAGGATAATCGTCACTGCCATCATGATTTTGCCGTCCGGATCATCAAAGAAGAACAGGACATATTCGTCATTCGTGAAAAACATCATAATGCCCACGCAGAGGGGGATCATGGAGAGCACTAGTTCTTTGACCGCCTGAAGATTGTACAAATAAACATGTTTGGAGGGAAATGTTTTGGGGCACACT
>JAQCLD010000024.1 GCA_027592785.1 Acidobacteriota bacterium | reverse complement strand
GGCGTTCTTGCCGCGCTCGGCGCGGGCGGTAACCTCTAGTTGGGAATGCTCTAGCATCTCGTCTCCTTGGTCCGGCGCGCCTCTTGTGAGAGCCCGACCATTCCTGATCCTTGCCTAATCAAATAGCTCGCTAATCGAAGTCTCATCGTGGATCGAGGCGATACCTCGAGCCAATAACGCTGAGACGCTCAACTGCCGAATTTTTTTACTCGCAACCGCTTCTTCGCGCAACGGAATCGAGTCGCACGCGAGAAGTTCGGTCAATACGGAATCATCGATCCGTTGCACCGCTTCGCCCGACAGCACCGGATGGGTGCAGCAGGCCCGAACGGAACTTGCGCCCTGGGCCAGGAGCGCCTCAGCCGCTTTACATAGAGTACCTGCGGTATCCACCAGATCGTCAACGATCAAACAATTGCGGCCTTCAACCTCGCCGATGACATGCATCACTTCGGTGTGATTCATCCGCTCGCGACGCTTGTCGATGATCGCCAGCGGAGCCTTGAGCCGTTTGGCGAAGCCGCGGGCGCGCTCCACGCCTCCAGCGTCGGGGGAGACGATCGTTAGATCCTCAATGGCTTCCTTTCTTAGTTCGTCCGCCATGACGGGCATGCCGTACAAGTGATCGACGGGGATGTTGAAAAATCCCTGGATTTGCGCGGCATGGAGGTCCATGGTGAGCACCCGATCGGCGCCGGCCGTTTCCAGCAGACTGGCGACTAGTTTGGCCGAGATCGGGACGCGCGGTCGGTCCTTGCGGTCTTGACGGGAGTAACCGTAATAGGGCAACACGGCAGTAATGCGCTTGGCCGAGGCACGTCGCAGAGCGTCCAACATGAGCAGCAGTTCCATCAAGTGATGGTCTACCGGGGTGCAGGTCGACTGGACGACGAAGACGTCTCGACCGCGCACATTCTCAAGAATCTGTAAGTAGATTTCGCCGTCGGCGAATGTCCGCATTTTGTTGCGGGCGACGTCCACGCGCAAATGATCGCAGATGCTTTCCGCCAATGCGGGATTCGACGTCCCCGAAAAGACGCACAGACGATCCCGTTCCCGAATGGGAACCGCTTCTAACGAGGGAGCCATTACCTATCGTTCTAACCGCCTACCTCAACCGCTCTGACGCCAGGCCGCCGCACATTGCCGCCGGGTCACCGTCGAAACGACGAAGACATCAGCTTCCACCGTCCCCAAGCCGCCCACCGCATCCTCAGCAGTCTGCCGCGTAGCGAACAGACCGAACAAAGCCGAACCGCTTCCCGACAGGGCCGAGTCGCGTGCGCCGACTTTGATGAGGCGCGATTTCAGGACAGCAAGCTTGGGAAATCGATGGAAGACAGTCTCTTCGAAATCGTTCGCCAATGCTCCCGCGGGGCTTTGCGCCGCGCGACCTCCGGGCACACCGATCCCAGAGCTGAAAACACTGATGATACGCGGTTTATCGAGGGGTGTCAAACCGCCCTGGCGGGCTTTCGCGAGGTCCCGATAGGCCTCCGGGGTCGAGCTGTGAAGGCGCGGAGCTAGAAGCAACAGCCATTGTTTGGGCGACTCGGGCAGGGGATAGACCTCTTCGCCTCGCGAGACCCCGATGGCCCGTCCTCCCTGGAGGAAAAAGGGCACGTCGCTGCCCAGACTTGAGGCGATTTCTGTGAGGATCTCCGCCGCGGGCGGCCTGTTGAGGAGACGGCTCAGGCCGGTCAGGGCGGCCGCCGCGTCGGAGGAGCCTCCACCAAGGCCGGCGCCGTCCGGAACGTGTTTTCGGAGGCTTATGTGGAGTTTTCCCCGCGAGCCGGTGCGCTGCAGCATCGCTTCGGCCGCCTGAACAACGAGGTTGTCTGGCGTTTCCAGGTCTTTTCGGTTGCAGTGCAGGACGATTTTGCCGGTCCGCCCGGGTGTCCAAGTCAGTTCGATACGGTCGGCGAGTGAGATCGTTTGATAGACCGTTCTCAATTCATGGAAGCCGTCCGGACGCCGATCCAGGATTCGCAGGCCCAAATTGACCTTTGCAAAAGCGCGACCGGAGATCCGAGGCATGGCGAACTTCGCGGACTACGTGTCGTAGGACAGAACGGAGTGAACATCGTAGCCGTTCAGCCGCTGCCGGCCAGGGAGGAAAGTCAGTTCCACGACAAAGGCGAGTCCGTGGATCTTGCCGCCGAGCTGCTCGACCAAGTCGCAGGTGGCCCGAGCCGTACCTCCGGTGGCAAGCAGATCGTCGACGATGAGCACACGTTGGCCTTCCATGACAGCGTCCGTATGGATTTCGAGCGTGTCCTGGCCGTACTCCAGGTCATAGCTAATGCGGCTTTTTTCGGCGGGCAGCTTGCCGGGTTTGCGAACGGGGATGAAGCCGGTGCCGAGTCGGGCGGCCATCAGAGGACCAAAGATGAAGCCGCGGGCTTCGATGCCCAGCACCACGTCGGGCGGATTGTCGGCATAGCGGGCCACTAGGCCGTCGGCCAACTCGGTCAGGCCCGCGGGGTCCTTGAGCAACGTCGTGATGTCGTAGAACAGGATTCCGGGCTTGGGGAAGTCCGGAACCTCCCGGATCAGTTTCTTGAGATGGTCCATGGGTGCGTCAGTCCTTCCAGCAGATTATCCACGAATCTCGAAGTCGGTTGCTAGGCTGGGCGCGGCCTCGGAACTATCGACACCCGTGACTCGAGCGACCGCGGGGCCTTCCCGAAGCAGCTGTTCGAGCTGCTCCAGCTGAGCCGACGGACCTTCGACGAAGGCCTCGACGCGGCCGTCGGGAAGATTCCGGACCAAACCGGCCAGGCCGAGTTCCTGGGCCTGTCGCCGGACGAAATAACGGAAGCCGACCCCTTGCACCCGTCCGGCGACGATGAACCGTTTGGCCTTCCTGGCAGCGTTCGTCATCTTAGAGCTATGTAATTTCTACTCGGTGCAGAAAAAACTATCCGGTCGGCTCGTCAACAAGTGCAGGGCGTGATGTCAGCGGAGGCGGGAAACGGACCGTTTTGGCCCATCTTGATTTGGCACGTCCCGTGCACTGTCACCCGTCATGGAACCGATTTGGACGTCTGTTGTCGTCGTCGCCTCGCTCACCGCGTCAGTCGGACTGGCGTTCGTGATGGAGTGGGGCGCATTGGCTGTCATTCTGCGAGCGACAGCGCGAGGACGGCAGCGGCCGGTCGGTTCTTAGTCGGAGGCCCCTCCCTTCCTCTGCGATTCTAGCCCCGCGCGAGAATGCTGATGCCCATTCAGCTCATCGTCCGCGGGGCTTTTTTTATTGGTCTCGGGATTAGTGGCGACGAGCTCTCTTGCGGACATCGTGGACGCGGGCCAGATGCTGTTTGGAGGTGCGGCGTTTCGGTTTCGTGATCCGAAACGAGCCGCTTCCCAGGTAGGTCGCCTTGTAGAGATGCTCTTTCACTTTCTCTTTCTTCTTTTCTTCAGCCATGGATTCCATTCTAGTCTAGGTTGCGCCGCTGCCGAGGTTTCGGCAGCGGGCAGATCAGAATTTCTAGGCGATTTCGATCCGTCGGTCGCACTTGGCGCAAATCGTATAGTCGAGCGGATAGCCCGCGCCCAACTGGATAGTTTGTCCACAGGAGCAGCTGAAAGCTTCCCAGTCGGATGCTGCTCGCGCGTACCGAAGCGTGCCGGCGACCTCGACGGCGGCGGGCAGCGCTACTGGCTGGGCGGTCTTTTCCGCCGCGGTGCTAGGAACGTCCAGAGCACGGCCGCAGCGCGGACATCCAATATGCTTCGCGTCGGATTCCGGGGGCGTCTTGACGCGCAGGCCGCACAGGCAGAGCAACGTCGTGTAGCCGGCCAGCCCATCGATGAGCTCGAGAGCGGTGTGAGCGCGGCTGACAGGATCTTCGAGGGGGTCCTGATTCGGGTCAGCGGCCCTTGAGCGGAGACGCTCCCCGGTTCTCGCGGCCAGCTCCAGCTCGGGCAGCCGCAAGCGCTCGCCTTCCACCTTCTTCAGCGCCGCTTCGTAGTCCACGTAGCCGGCTCCGCCGCCCATGGCTCGGAGGATTTTGACGCGGCTGTCGGTTGGCGGATGAGTCGAGCTAATGCCGGACAGCTGCATCCTCTCCAAGGGGTTGACGATGTAGAGCGGCGCAACGGCGCTGTTGACCTCGATTGGCGGCGACGTCAGCTGGTAGGCGGCGATTTTCTCCAGCGCTGAGGCGAGGCCGTCTGGATACCGTGTCAGGCGAGCGGCTGACGCGTCGGCCAGGTATTCGCGGGTTCGCGAACAGGCGTAATAGAGCATCCGAATCGCGAGCGGCGAAAGAATCGCGACCAAGAAAGCGATGGCCATGAGCGGGGCCGCGCCGCCTCCGCGCTTACCGCCGCCGCCTCCTCCCCCGGAGATGCGCCGGCCACTGCCACCGAGAGGGCCGAGTCGGATGAGGAATTGCGACAGCAACTCGACCCCTCCCACCAGTACGGCGGCTTGGGTCATGAAGCGGATGTCTTCATTGAGAATATGTCCGATCTCATGGGCTGCGACACCTTGGAGTTCGTCGCGGTTAAGAGTCCGGAGCAGTGTCGACGTAAAGGCGACGGAGCTTTTCTCAGGAGTGTGGCCTACCGCGAAGGCGTTAGGGGCACTGCTGTCGACTACGTAAATCGCTGGCATATTTTTCAAGCCGGCGGCAATCGACATCTCCTCGACGATGTTCCAAAGGCGAGGGTGATCTTGCTTCGCTATGCGCCTGGCCCCGACGGAGCGTAAAACCATTCCGTCCCCGTCCGCGGCCGTGTAGAGCCAGGAACCGAGCCAGACTGCGATGGCCAGCACGGAGCCCAATAAGGCGCCGAGCAGCTGGTCATCGACGGTTGGTTGGCGAGCCCAGGAGGCGGCGAGAATACCAATCGAGGCGCCCAGGGCTATGAGCACGGCGCCCATCGCCAGCATCAACCAAGTCGAGCGGCGACGGTTGGCGCGGATCGCTTCCCACATGGGTTAGTTGAAGCTGACTTTGGGCGCTTCGCGTTCGGCGGCCACAGTAATCTCGAAGAACTCTTCGGGTGTAAAGCCGAAGGTGTTGGCGATAATATTGGCGGGCACGACCGCGATGCTTGTGTTGTAGGCCATCACGGAGTCGTTGTAGGCCTGGCGGGAGAAGCCCACTTTGTTCTCCGTCGAGGTTAGTTCTTCCTGCAGCGCGAGGAAATTCTGGTTGGCCTTGAGGTCCGGATACTGTTCGACCAGAAGCATGAGGCGTGAGAGGGCTTGGCCCAACTCGCCCTCCGCTTTGCCTTGAGCGGCTGGACCATTGGCGTTGACCGCGTTGCCGCGGGCTTGCACGACTTTCTCTAACGTCTCTCGCTCGTGCGTGGCATAGCCTTTCACGGTCTCCACCAGATTCGGGATGAGGTCGTGGCGGCGCTTGAGCTGCACGTCGATCTGGGCCCATCCATTGCGCACCATTTGACGCAACGCGACGAGGCCGTTGTAGGCGCCGACGGCCCAGAAGACCAGCACGGCGACGACGGCGGCGAAGGCGAGAAAGAACATCAGCAAAACGCTCATTTCATAGGTCTCCTAGTCAATCAAGGGAATCGGCGGCGGCTTGCGTCCAAGGATATCAGCGATTGCGGCGGCTGCAGCGGCGGAATCTCCCTGGTGAGAGCCCGCCAGGAAGGCCTCTACCTCGCCCGAATCAAACCAGATCCCGTGTCCTACGGGACAACGGTCTAGCTCTATCGACGACAAGACTTCCTGACGCATGCTCCGATTACAGCGAGGGCAGCGCCGTTTGCCGACAGGCCCAACCGCTCCTTTCCGGAGCGCTTCTGCGAGCGGCCGTGAGGCGGTTTGAGAGTGAGGGGCCAGCCAGGCGATTTCTTCCTCATCCAGCCAGATGCCGGCGCAGGCGGGACAACGCATCGAAGAAGCTATGAGTTTAAACCGCGACGGCAAGCTGGGTCGAGGCCTTCGGTACGTCCCTCTGGGCAGGGAACGACTACAATACCGGCACATGGCAGCTCTTCTTACGATCGCTTGTTCCGTTTTCTTTTTGATCCTGCCGGCCGCATTACTGGCGGCAGATTGGCCCCAGTGGAGAGGCGCCGACCGTCTAGGGGTGTGGAGGGAGTCGGGAATACTGCGGGAGTTTCCTGAAGCTGGACTGAACGTTGCTTGGAGGCAGTCGATTGGCAGGGGTTATTCCGGGCCCGCGGTCGCCGGGGGCACGGTATTCATCACGGAATTCGAACCTTCTGGCCGCAATGACGGAGTCGAACGGGCCACCGCCTTGGATGAACTGACGGGCGCGGTGTTGTGGAAGCAGGAGTGGCCGGTGGACTACTCCTTGATCGAGTACAACCTAGGCCCGCGAGCGACTCCCACGGTGGAAGAGAATCGCGTGTATGTTCTGGGCTCCGTCGGAGATCTTCTGTGCCTGAATACGGAGACTGGCGCGGTCATCTGGCGCGTCAACTTCGTCACCGATTTCGGAGCAGAGCTGCCTACTTGGGGCACGTCCGGACACCCGCTGGTCGATGGAGAACTGCTGATCGCGGTGGCCGGCGGCAAACCGGACGCCAAAGTGATCGCCTTGGATAAACGAACCGGAAAAGAAGTTTGGCGGGCGATCTCCGATGGGGTTGAGCCGGGGTATTCTCCGCCGACCTTGATCGAGGTTGGCGGGGTGCGGCAATTGATTGTGTGGCACGGCGCCGCGGTTACTTCGCTCGACCCGGCTACCGGAAAGGTCTTCTGGGAGGAGCCGTTTAAACCAAATTTCGGGATGGCCATCGCCACACCAGTTCTCGGACCACACGGGCTGTTGGTTTCCTGTTTCTACGACGGATCCCGGATGTATCGTCTTGATCAAAGTCGCCCGGGCGCAGAACTGCTGTGGCGCGGCAATAGCAACAGTGAGATTTCGACTGATGGGTTGCACACAGTCGTGACGACGCCCATCGCCGACGGCGACTACCTCTACGGCATCGGCAGTTACGGGCAACTTAGGGCATTGGATGCGCGAACCGGAGAGCGGGTTTGGGAGACTCAAGCGGTAACCGTTGAGAAGGCTCGCTGGGCATCGGCGCAGATCGTCCGTCACGAGGATCACTACTTCATCAACAACGATCGCGGCGAACTGATCATCGCCAAGTTGACGCCCGAAGGCTACGAGGAGCTGGACCGTATCGACGTGCTGAAGCCCACTCAACCGTTAGGTCGCCGCCGCGACAAAGGCGCGGTCTTATGGACGCATCCGGCCTATGCGAACCGGCACATGGTGATCCGCAACGATGAGGATATCGTTCGTTATTCGCTCGAAGCTGGAGCGCCGCGATAGACGAAGATTTCGTGTGTGGGGATGGCCGGATCGCGATCTTCGAGGGCGATGACCTCGTCTGGTTGCCAGCCCGGCACAGGGAACTTGTAGGCGACGACGCGGACGTCCGCTCGAGCCTCGGCCCGCAGGACGGGTTCCAACTGCACGTAGGCCTCAGGCGTCAAAAAGGCAGTAATCACGTCCGCGCGCTTGAAGTCCGCCTTCAGTAAGTCCTGGCGAAGAATCCGGGCGCGACCGGATAGGCCGGCACGCCGGATGCCGTTGCTGCTCACGGTGATGAGGTCTGGGTCGATCTCATATCCCGTCGAGTCGGCGCCAAAGTCGCCCGCTGCGGCGAGGACGATGCGGCCGTCGCCCGAACCGAGGTCGAAATGGACTTCTCCGGTCTGCAGGTCGACGGCCTCCAGCATTCGTTGGACGACAAGTTCCGGCGTGGGATAGTACGTCGCCAGAAGCTCTGCTTCGTGGACAGCCTCGGCGACGGCCGGAGGCATAGGGGCCGCACAAGAGCAAAGCAGGGCGGCAAGGATGGCAAAAGTAAGAACTCTCAAGGTAGGGGCCCCTGCAAGCTGAGATCGAATAATCCCTAGCGGCGATAGACGTAGATCGAATGAAGCAAACCGTCGATTTCGAGCTCTTCGTCGATGGTAACGACTTCATCGGTTTTCCAACCGGGAACCATGAAGTCGTGCGAGATGACCAGGCTGCCGGGTTTCATCTGCGTTTCGAGCAGCGGGCGCAGGCGTTCCAACGCGTTGGGCAGCAAGTAGACGGTGATCAGGTCTGGCTTGGAGTAGTCCGCTTCGAAAAGATCCCGCGATTCAATACTGGCCAGGCGGCCGATGTTCAGGTCGGCAATCTGCTGCCGACTTGCGTCCACGAGCTTCTGGTCGATCTCGAATCCCACGGATCGGGCGCCGAAATCTCTCGCTGCCGCGATCACTAAGCGACCGTCCCCGGAGCCGAGATCATAGTGCAACTGGCCGGCCTTCAACTCGCCCAGTTCCAGCATTTGCTTCACGATGGGAAGCGGAGACGGATAGTAGGGCGCGACCTTGCCGGGCTGTTCGTCTTGCGCCGCAAGGGCCGCGGCCAACAAGGCCAGAACGACCGGGGCTGATCGAAGAATGCGGCGCATAAGGCGCAGTATAACGCTGCCAGAAGACCCTTTGTAGGGCCTGCTCGTTAGAATAGACCCGATGGACTTGAGCACCGTTCGCATTGAGATTCCTGAGGGTTGCAACGTCATCCTGGGGCAGTCGCATTTCATTAAGACGGTCGAGGATATCTACGAGATTATCGTTGGAACGGTGCCGCAAATGAAGTTCGGCATCGCCTTCAACGAGGCTTCGCAGCAGCGCCTGATTCGGCACGACGGCAATGACGAGAAGCTGGAGGACTTGGCGATTGAGTTTGCGGAACTGGTCGGAGCCGGGCACATCTTCGTCGTGGTGATGAGAGATGGGTTCCCGATCAACGTCTTGCCGCGGATTAAGGATTGCCAGGAGGTGGTGCGGATCTTTTGCGCCACAGCCAATCCGCTGGAGGTGATCGTCGCCCAGACCGAGCAAGGTAGGGGCGTGGTCGGCGTCATCGACGGCGAGAGCCCGCTCGGCATCGAAGGACCTGAAGACATCGCTGCCCGCAGGGGTTTTCTGAGGGCGATCGGTTACAAACGATAGCTAGCGCTTGGCGCGGTATTCGTCGCGCAGCCGGATCGCTTCATCGAACAGGGCGGCCGGGGCCAACTTCCCGCGCATTTTGGGATAGGCGGCTTCCACCTCGCGCTGCCAGGCTTCGCGATCGGCTGATACGACGGTGAGACCGCGTTGCTTCATTTGCGCGATGGAGTCTTCGCCGAGCTGCCTGATGCGGCCGCGCATTTCTTCACCGGCCTTTTTCGCCGAGGCGAGCAGCTTGGGGCGCAAGTCGGCGGGAATGCGTTCCCAAGCTTCCTTGCTGATCACGGTGCCGCCCATGACCGGCGCCCAGCGGATGTCGGTCATAAACGGCGCCCGCTGAAAGGAGCCGTCCAGCATGGCGAACAGCGGGGGCACGTCAATGGCTTCGATGAGGCCGGTCTGCAACGCAGTGAGCATCTCGGTCATCGGCAACGGCGTGGGACGCATATCGAAGTCCCTGTAGAGCTGCTCGGCCTTGGGGTCGCCCGTGCCGATCCAGAGCTTCATGCCGCGAATGTCGTCTAGTGTCTTGGCGGGTTTCTTGGTGAAGAACTGCGCCCAGCCGCCGTCGGACCAGTTCAGGACGACGAAGCCCTTCTGGTTCAACGCGGCTTCTAACTTGGGGGCCATCTTTTCGCGGACATAGTCCAACTCTTCGTAGCTCCCGAAAAGCATGGGAGTGTGTAGGGCCTCGATACTGTCGTCGATTCTCGAAAGGCCGACACTGGTCACGGCGACTGCTTGCAGCTGACCGATACGAACCTTGCGCAGCATCTCGACGTCGTCGCCCAGGGAGCCGCCAGGGTAGATGCGCAGGTCAACGCGTCCGCTGGAGATGGTTGCCCAATCCTGCTTCATGCGCACCAGGACCTCGTACCAGGCGGAGTCTTTGGGCACGACGGTGCCCAGGTTGACGCGCACCCCGCCGCCGCCGCGTTGCGCTGCCAGCGGGCTTAGAAGTCCCGCGAGTAAGGCGGCGGTCAAGACGTTGCGGCAGATCGTGAACATCATTGGGCTCCTGTCGTTTCGGTTGTTTCGGGGACGATCAAGAATAAATCTTCGATGCGGCCAAGCAGCCATTGCGCGCGGCGTTGGGCGATCAGGTTTGCCAGTCGTCGCGCGGGAACGCTGTCGGCGTCGACCGCGAGCGCTTTGCCGAGCATATCGCGGAACAGTACGGCGTCTTGCTCAGGGATCGCTACGTTCTCTGCGTAGGACACATAGAGCCCGGCGTCCTTACCTGCCGACATTCGCTCGGCAGTTCGAAAGCTCTGATCGATCGCCTGGCGAGATCCGCCGGTCGGCTTGGCTCCTTCAAAGGTTACGGCGAAAGCGGGCAAGGCCCCATTGTCCCAACCAGGGTCGAGCTCGATCGCGCGGTTGAGCATGGCCTCGACCTCCGGAATACGCGACAGCATCGCCGCATCGTCCTTTGACACCGAGATAGCGAGGCCCAGGGCAGCGGCCGTCCAGTAGAGGAAGGGGACGTCCCGCTTCGCCTTACTGGGTTTGAGCAAAGCGACGGCGGCGACGGGGTCCGTCTTGAGCTGATTCTCAAATCCTGGATAAAAGCGATCGAGACCCCGCAGTCCGTATCCCATTCCGCGCGCATAAAGACGCCGGGCGCGGGCGCGCAGACGCCGCCCTTCGTCGAGATCGGTCTCTAGGACCTGTTTCGCTTCGAAATCGACGTAGCCGTAGGTGTAGAGGACGAAGCCGCGGGCGGCGGTGATCAGTAGATCCGGATCATTGGGAACCTCGGCCAGCAGCGTCTCGACGAACTTGAGACTAAACGGCAAGGCTTCCCCAACAAGCTCGATGTCGTCGTCCGTCTCAAAAACCGAGGGGCCGGAGTTCAGCGAATCGCCAATTTGCTTGATGGCGAACTTCTTAACCGAGCAGGACGAGCTGGCTAAGCCGCAGAGCACGACACCGATGACCAAGCTTGTTTTCACGGCAAGCCATCAGCATACAGGACGGCCTCGAGAGGCGGCTTTCGCCCGCTTAAGCGCGGCCGCTCAGGCGCTCGGGAGACTTGCCTTTCTGCCAGGCATAGAGGCCCCCGAAAGCGACGATCAAGATAACCGGCAGCACAGCCATGGTTTGCAACGCTCCAGAGCCGGAAGCCACTTGCACTTCCAACCATTGAGCATGCTCCGCCGTTCCTTCCGCAGCTGCCTGTAGCGCCTGCACCGTGGCTCCCGTCGGGAGGTTTTTCTCCAACTGAGTGTCATACACCCAGCCGAGGAAGGGTTGGGCGATCGCCGTGGCGCCGGCGCCGATTCCGCCCAAGATCGCTAGTCCCAAGGCACCGCTGCGCGGAACATATACTGCGACAAAACCGAGCATTGTCGGCCAGAAGAAGGTGATGCCGATGGCGAAGACCGCCGCTGCGGCCAGCGCTGCGTTTCCGGAGGACGAGCTAAGCCAGAACAGCCCGATCGCCGAAAAGATCGCGGAGAAGAGCAGCATGCCTGCCGGCGACAGACGTTTCTCTACCGGGCCGCCGAACATGCGCCCAATCGCCATAATGCCGTTGATCAAAACGAGAATCAGGATGCCCTGCACGCCGATGTTCGATAGCAGAGTGGCAACCCACTGATTCGTTCCCAACTCGGTGGCGGCGGTGAGCAACATGCAAACGGCCATGAAGATGAATAGCGGAGTCAGGGCGGCCTTGAACATGTCGCTGGTCGAAACGCCGGACGCGACTCGTTCGGTCGCCGGGAACTTCATCCCAATGAACATCGCGCCGTAGATGAGCGTCGGTATGACCATGGAGGCGATCTTGAGTTGCCAGCTCATGCCCTGCAGGTCCATTGCATAGGCCAATAGTCCGCCGATGACGATGCCGCCAGGGAACCACACGTGGAACAAGTTCAGTTTGGCGACCTTATTCTCCGGGTAAATTGTCGCGATTAGCGGGTTGCAGGCCGCCTCGACGAAACCATTGCCGACGCCGACGAACAAGGTGGCGATGAACAGCGACCAAAACCCGCCTGCGAAGATCGTCAAGGCCGCTCCAGCCAGGTGGCCGACGAATGCCAGAACCAGCAACCTACCCATTCCTAGGACGTCGCAAAGCGGCCCGCCAATCACCATGGAAAGCAAGAAGCCCCAGAATGCAGCGCCCGTCACGGCTCCGGCCTCGGCGTTTGTCAAGCCGAACTGTTGGGTCCAGACGCCTAGGATTTCGCCTCGAATCGCGAAACTCATCGCGGTTACGATCAGAGCGATGCAGCTAGCAAGAAAGAACCGGGAGGCTTGCGGATGGGTACTCATGGTTGCAACTCAAAAGACGGCGATCGGCGGAGGGGTAGGTTAGCACAAAGAATCCGGCGGGAGCTTGTTCGCCGGATAGTAGAGGAGGTGAACGATGGCAGTGCATTTTGAGCGGATGTGGGAGTTCGAAACGTGGGCCAACCGCCGCGCACTGGAATCCATAGCGCAACTGGGCGAGCAAGGAGAGTGTCTTCGCCTGTTTGGTCATATTCTGGCGGCCCAAAGGGCCTGGCTGACGCGGTTGGACGGCTGTGATTCGTCGCAGATCGAGCTTTTCCCCACACCCGCTATAGAGGAATGCGAGGCGCAAGTGGCCGAGAACGATCGAAGGGCGCTTGCCTATCTAGCGGCTGTAGACGACGATTCCTTTGGGCGGGAGATCGGCTACAGCAACCAGACGGGCAAGAGCTTCCGCAATACGCCGCGGGACATCTTGACCCACCTGGGAATGCATTCACACTATCACCGCGGTCAAATCGCGATCTTGGTGCGCCAGGCGGGCTCGACGCCAGCCGTGACGGACTTCATCGTCTTCTGCCGGCTAGGACGATAGCCGCCGAACTGAAGAAAACCTAGCCTGCGGCCCGGCCGTTCGCTCATTGCTGGCACAATCGGGGAGTGAGCGAAGCGATCGAAGGCAAGGTCGTCCTCGTAACGGGCGCGGCGCGACGCGTTGGCCGGGCGGTCGCTATGGAGTTAGGACGCGCGGGCGCCCGGGTGGCGGTTCATTACCGCGGCTCCGCTGAGGAAGCCAAGAAAACGGCGGCGGAATGCGGCGGCAAGGCCTTCCAGGCGGATCTCTCCAGCATCAGCGAAATCGAGCGTCTCTTTGCGGGCGTCGCCGAGTCTTACGGGCGGCTGGACGCCCTGGTCAACAACGCCGCCGTCTACGAGCGAACGCCGATCCTGAAGACCACCGAGGAACAGTGGGATCGGATTCTGACAACCAATCTCAAGGCCTACTATTTCTGTGCGCAACAAGCGGCGCGCTTGATGTTGCCGCGAGGCGAGGGCCGCATTCTAAACATCAGCTCGTTGGGCGGGATTCGGCCGTGGGCTGAGTACGGTCCCTACAACGCCTCCAAGGCGGGCGTCATTCATATGACCAAGTCTTTGGCCAAAGAGTTGGCCCCCACAATTCAGGTCAACAGCATCGCGCCCGGAGTGATTGAGTTTGGCGATCCGGTCCCCAAGGAGGTCCAGCGACAGATTGACGATACCCCCGCCGGGCTGACGGGGACGGGCCAAGACATTGCCGAAGCTGCTTTGTACTTTCTGACCTGCTCTCGTTACGTCACCGGCCAGGTCCTTGCCGTCGACGGCGGATTGTCGAGCCACACCGGCTTGGGCGGACCGTCGTTTGGCAAGTCCTAAGCGGCGGCAGCCTTTTTGCCGCTCAGATAGATCCACAGCCCAACTGCAGCGAAGAGCGCGATGGAAAGCAGATCGCTATCGAACATCGTGAACGGGAGTTCCTGTTCGGAACCGCTGCGCCGCAACACCACTACCGCGGCAGCAATCAAGATTCCCGCTATCGCTTCTCCTGCGATCAGCCCCGACGAGATCAGCACGGAGCGGTTTGTGGCCGCTTCTCCTCGCTTGGCTAGGGCGTGTGCGATGAGCCCGCCAGCCAGAATCGGGACGCTGAGCGAAAACGGCAAGTAGATGCCCACGGCGACCGGCATTACGTGCGCCCGAAACGTTGATTGCGATTTCGCTAGAACTCCGTTCAACAACAACAGGGCAACAGCAATGCCCGCTCCAATCGCCAACATTGTCCAGGGCATATAACCGTCGCCGAAGAGCGCCTGCGCAATGGAGGCGAACAACGTCGCTTGCGGCGCACGCAGCGAGCCTTCCGCACCGGTGCCGATACCGTAAGCCGCGTGCAGCAGACTGAGCACAGGCGCGATCAGCGCCGTTGGAATCATCACGCCGATGAACTGCGCGACCTGCTGCTTCCAGGGCGTGGCGCCAACCAGGAAACCCGTCTTGAGATCTTGCGAAGTGTCGCCGGCCGTCGCAGCGGCGCAGCAAACGACTCCGGCGATGCCGAGCGCGGCCAGGATGCCTGTCGTCCCGCTCATCCCTAGCAGCAGCAGAATGCCCGACGCGAAAAGCAGCGCACAAATCGTCATGCCGGAGATTGGGTTATTCGAACTTCCCACCAGGCCGACGATGTAACTTGATACCGCCACAAAAAAGAACGAGGCGATCACCATGATGACCCCGGCGACGATCGCGACGGAGAGGTTGTTCGTTAGGGACCAGTACAGGCCGATCGTCGCTGTAGCGGCCAACACTAAGATAGGCAGCGTCTGCTTTGCGTTCAGGTCGGTCTGAGTCCTGTCTGCCGAATCTTGCAGTCCGCGAAAACCGCTGATAGCCTCGCGAACGCCTTTCATCATGCCCCCGCGGATGCTCCACATCGACGACAATCCGCCGACGATCATCGCGCCCACGCCCATGTAGCGAATCTGGTCGCTCCAAGCCGTCCAGGCGGCGTCGAGCGCCGAGCCTGCGGGCATGGCGCTCGTCAGGTAGTAGAGCGGGATGCCGATTAACCAACCGATCACGCCGCCGGCGAATACCAATACGCTGACCTCAAGGCCGACGATGACGCCGACTCCGAGCAGGGCCACCGAGACATCGGTTCCGAAATAGAGCACCGTGCGGCCCACCGCAGTCGCGCCCTCAACCACCGGTTTGATCACGGCCACCAAGCCACTCAGCGCCTTGAAGACGAGGCCGGCGGTCAAGGCCAAAAAAATCGAAGTGAGTTCGCTGCCCCCACCTTGGCCCGCTTCGAGGACCTTCGCGCAGGCGACGCCCTCGGGATAGATCAGGTCGTTCTCTTCGACGATCAACGTTTTTCGCAACGGAATCATGAACAGCACGCCGAGCACGCCGCCCAACAATCCGATCATGGTGACTTTCCAAAACGGAAATTCTTGCCAAACGCCGGCGATTACCAACGCAGGAACGGTGAAGATGATTCCTGCCGCGACAGACTCGCCGGCCGACGCCATCGTTTGCACGATGTTGTTTTCGAGGATCGAACCCTTGCGCATGATTCCGCGCAAGATGCCCATCGAAACGATCGCCGCCGGAATCGAAGCCGATACGGTCATTCCGGCGTAAAGGCCGAGGTACGTATTTGCCGCCGTCATTACTAGCCCGAGCAGCAAACCGAGCGTTACGGCGCGCCCGGAGAGTTCCGCAAGGTTGGCATCGGGGCGCAAAGAGGGCGACGGCATAGAGTGAATGCCATTGTAGGACGGTCAGCCTACTTGCCGAAAAAGCGGCTCTCGCGTCTGGGCCGTGGCAACGAGCGCCATTCCAGGAGCCGGTAGTGGTCGAGCGCCCAGAAGTGGATCTCGCCCGGACTGACAAGGCGCGCCTGCAAGTACTCTCGCTGCCATGGCGCGCCGCCGTTGAACCAGGGGATCAAATAGGCGACCTGATCACGAGGCCAGGCAAAACCCTGGGCGCCTTGCCATAGGCGCATCGACTCAGCGGCCCGGTCGCCGTGACGGTAGAACGCCCCCCAACTGAGCGCCTCGATCTTCAGCCGGTGGTCGGAGTCGGCCGGGGTTTTCCAGTTCGCAGGGGTCGAAACGTGGTGGTTCAACCGGCCGCCTTGGGGAAAAGGCCTTTGCGGGGTGTGGTAAGTCACCGGGTGCAGCACGTCAAACGGATAGAGCAGTTCGAAGACGGCCGCGGGGTGACTCAAGCGCACGTGCGATACGATCGCGTCGATATGCGCTGCCAGCCTATCCCGCAGGAAGTCGGCGTCGGCGTTTGCATTAACTGCTGGATCAGAGTCTTGGCAGGTGAACTTGGCCAAGGGCCGCCCCAAGGCCGTGGCAGCCGCCGCGGCAGTTTCTACGTCATAGAAGGCCATTGCGCCCCCGGCAACTCTTGCATCCGCTGCCAAAGAGACGGCTTGGCCTGCGCCGTCCGTCCCGTCGAGGTCGAAGGACGCGGAAGCGAAGACGGTTATGGAATGCGTGCCCGAAGCGTTGGCGGGCGATATCACGCCCGCGATGATCACGGTATCTCCGGTCGAGAAACCGTGCGGCTGCGAGGTGGTCACGCGGATTGGAGCGCTCGCGTTCAAAGCGGCAATGCCCAGCGACGTATCGGAAAAGAACCACCAAAGGTTTTCCCCGAACTGCAGTTTCACGGGTAACCCGGCCGCAGCCATCATGTCCGCGGTTTCGGCGTATACCAGCTTCAGAAACTCGGTGACCACAGGGTTCGGCGCCAGGTGGGTGGTCCGCAGGGTTCTTGCCGCCGTGGCTGCGTCGGAAGTGAAGGAGGCCTCCCCCGAACCGTCGCTTCCGTCAAGTTCAAAATGATCTAAGTCCACGACGGAAATGAGGAAAGAACCGTTTGCCGCTGTGCCGCTCACGCCGGCAACCACGACCCTGTCTCCACTCGAATCGCCATGGCTGTCCGCCTGGACAAGGATCGGCGCCGAGTTGGACACGGACAGTATCTTCACTTCGCCTTCGGACCCGAAGCCCACATCCGTCAGGACTTGGCGTCCGCTGAAGTAGCGCGCGGCCCAATGGGCGGCGGCAGTCTCGGGCGGATTGTAGGCCTCAAGGTTGTAGGCCGCTGTCGTCGTTCTGCCGCGGCTGCTGAGTTGGGCGAAGAAGTCTTGGTGCCACTGGCGTGCGGCGTAGTTCAGCAGAGGGCTGGCGGCGTCGTCGATTTCCCAAATGCCCTCGCTGCCCTTCTCGAGTGAGCCGCCGACCGTCGCCGTACCGGCCAAAGAGTCGTTGTCCTCGATGGACAATGAAAATTCGTAAAGGTTGGCCCGGTTTTTGATCGTTACCGACGAGCCCGACAGCTCCGCAAAAAGGCCGACAAACGTCGTGTTGATGAATGCTTCGGCATGGGCGGCGATACTACCTGGGCTGTCGCCGGAAAAGATGGACTTGCCCACCAAGGTGCCGCCGATATTGAGGACGACCGACTCGCCTGCCTTCCAATAGCCGCCGAAGGTTATGGTCGCTTCATTGCGTAGCCCCGTGCCGAGCCGTTTGCGCCGGTTGTAGTGGAAGAAGTTGCCGACGAAGTGGTTGAGGTCGCCGTGGAAGCCGGACTTGTCCAACTGCCACAGCAGGCGCGCAGGCGGAAGCTTGTAGGTCGCATCGGTGTCCCAGTCAGTTGCCATGGAGACGTCCGAAAGAATCTCCGCGGGGTCGTGAACGTTGGAGGGGACGGCGGCCTCGATGTGATCGAAAGTGAACTGTCCGTTGCCATCGCAGGTCAGCACGAGATCGTGAACACCCGCCGGAACGGCAGTACGGACTCTGCGAATCGCCATGATCGGCGGATCAATGCCCAGCCCTGTATTGAGACTTGTCGGCGAGTCCCCATCGAGGGTCACCGTGGTGGAAGCCCCGCCGGATCGAATCTCCGTGCCGACATAGAGATCGTGTACCGACTGGCACCGGTAGCGGACGGTGACGCGATCGCCCCAGCCCCCCGTCTCGCGTGCGAAGCCTTGGTCGTAGAAGCCTTGCTTCTCGGCCCATCCCGAGCCCTCGTATTCGACGTCCCGCTGGCGGTAATGAATGCGGATCGATCCAGGCCCGGCGACTTTGAGCGGTCGACTTGAGTTAGGGTCCGCTATCGAAATGTTCGACAGCAGCAAGTGGAACTCGGCGTCAACAAAGTCCGTGGCGTCGGCGAGCAGTGGGGCCACCGTGAGCCAGGCCTCGAACAGGTCATCGATCGGCTGCGGCGTTGAGTCTCCGGCGGTTTGCACCAGCGTGTTCGAGAAATCGAGCGCTACCCGCCAGTTGACTCCCGAGGAACCATCCTCCAACTGCAGCGAGTCTGCGGACGTTGTGACGTCGTCGTTGTCCTCGATCGTCCCCGCATACGTGACTGCGCTCGCGGAACCGGTGACCGTCGTCAACGTGATCTGGGTCGACGAATCCACCGTTGCGATGATGAAATCGACATTGTTGATGCGGATGTAGCGGTCTGCAGTCAGTCCCGTGAACAGGTCGCCGCTCACATGAGTGACCACGCCCGCGGCGATGTCGACCGTCCCGGAGCGGGGTCGCAGCGCTTGGCGTCGCAGGCGGATGAAGTTGCCGTCGCGTCCGCCTCGCTCGGTCAAGAAGCGTAGACCGCTCAAGCCTCCTGCCAAGGCTGTACTGAGTACGAGCGACGTATTCGAGGTTACGCTCAATACGGTATTGGCTAGCCCGTCCACATAGATGACCGCGCCGACCGCGAGCCCCTGAAACTTGTGGCCGGACGTCCAGGTGACGGTGACGCCATCCACAGCCACGTTGCAAATTCCAAAGCGCGCGGCCTTCACGGAAAGGCTCGTGCCCACAGCTTCGGCGATGAGCCCAAGCGAGGGGTTGGGGCCATTCCAGTCGAATGTGTTGATGCTCGCTGCAATCTTGCGAGGGAACGTGGAGAGCTGCACGAATTCCAACGTGGCGCTGCCGCCGCCTATGCCGCCTCCGTCCACCGCGTACACCGCGATTGGCTGGCCGTCGTTCAGTGCGTCCAGGCGCACCAGATGGGCCGCCGAACCGATTGACGCCGTCACATCGGGGTCGCCTACCCCCGCGTTGACCAAGGCCACGAGCGCATTCGCGACGTCGCCCGATCCGTCGCTGCCTAGTTGGGTGTAGCTGTAGACCGTCGTCGGCGTGTTGATCGAATGTTCCGCTCCGGCGCCGGCGGCATTGAAGAATGCAAACTCCGCGAACGCGCTGTAGGCCGGCGAGTATTCGAATGCCAAGTTCAGATACCAGACCACGACCCGGTCAAAGCGCTTGAAGCCGCCGCCCGACTCGACGAACGCGAACGCCCCGCCGGCGACGTTGAAGGCTCCGGACTGCAACGTTGCGTAGTCAAACAGCGGGAGCGTCCCCGACTTTCCGTCATTGCGAATGAAGCTCAGGCTGCGGTTCGGTATGGACTCGAAGAAGGTCGAATCCAGCGGCGCAACGGAGTCCCCGGCGCTGTAGTCGAACGAGAGCGTCATCCCCGATACATCGCCGTCTTCGAGCCAGCGAACCGAGTGGTGCTCAAAGATGTTGTCCCGTTTTGAATAGGACGATCACCGCGAAGTCGTCCGCCGATCGGAACACGCCCGAGCAGCCCAGCGAGTTAGCTGCGGCCGAGTGCAGGGCGGCAGCTGCTCCCCGGCGGTCGAAGCCGCGCAGGTGCATCGTCCGGCGAGGATCAAATTTTTGGATAGATTCCGTGGCCAAGCGGGCCTCCTAGCGAAAGCCCCCGGTCCGAGACGCACCACGACGCCGTCGATGACGAATCATCAGCGCTTCGTGGATGTCAGGTGAAAAACGGACCCTGCCGGCCGGCGGGCTCTCTGCTCCTAGTATCGCGGAGCGTGTCAAGCTTTCCAGCGGTTCAGCGACCCAGCAACTCCAACGCGGCGGCCGTCATCGCTCGAACGCCGGTGCGGATGGCCTCTCTGGGCTCGGGCTTGAAGAACGGCGAATGCAGCGACGGCAAGGGCTCGCCGGACTGCGCTCGCTCCGGATCCACTGTCCCCAGCCAAAAGATCGCGGCGGGAATATCGGCATCCGTCCGTCCATATCTGCTGAAGTCTTCGCCAGCCATCACCGGCGGCGTTTCGACGACATTCTCTGGCCCGAATGCTTGATTCCATACCGGTACCAGCCGGTCGATCAACTGCGGATCGTTGTATACCGACGGCGTGTACTCTTCTTCAGCAACCGAGACGACCGGTTCTCGATCAGCCGGCACGCCAAGCGCTCGGGCGGTCTGTAGAGTGATTCTGCTAATCGAGTCGAGCGTCCGCCGGCGGATGTCGTCCTGGTAGCTTCTGACGGTCAACTGTAGTTTGACCTCGTCGCCGATGATGTTGTGTTTCGTGCCGCCGTGAATCGATCCAACCGTCACCACCACGGAGTCGAGAGGATTTGTCTCCCGGCTGACGATGGTCTGCAGCGCGGTGATGACGTAGGCGGCGATGACCACCGGATCCTTTGTCGCCTGTGGGTAGGCGCCGTGCCCACCGACGCCGCGGATCGTGATGTCGACGGAATCCACGTTGGCCAGGGCGAATCCGGAGGTGTAGCCAATTTGACCTGTCGGCAATTCCGGCGAAGAATGCAGCGCCAAGGCGTAATCCGGTTCCGCCGTTCGCGCGAAGAGGCCGTCGGCGAGCATCGCCCGGGCTCCCGCGCCGCGCTCTTCGGCGGGCTGCCCAATCAGCAGCAGCGTGCCCTTCCATTGGTCTTTCACGTCTGCCAGCGCTCGGGCTACGCCGACGAAGGTGGCCATATGCACGTCGTGTCCGCAGGCATGCATGACGCTGACTTCGGCGCCCGCATCATTCGTGGTCTTCACCGTGCTGGCGTACTCCCGCCCCGTTTGCTCCCGCACCGGCAGTGCGTCCAGATCGGTGCGAATCAAGACGGTTGGGCCATCCCCGTTTTTCAGCATTGCGGCAAACCCGGTGCCGCCGATCGGCGAGGTGATCTCAAAGCCGAGCGGCCGCAACTCCGAGATGAGCTTCCCGGCCGTCTCAGCTTCATGAAAGGAGAGCTCCGGGCTGCGATGCAGGTAAACGTACAGCTGTTCCAGCCGGTCCAGTTCCGATCCCGAGGGCTCGATCCCTTGGCCCGAAGCGAGTCCAGCGAACAACAGTGAAAGCGGCAGCATCCAACGCATGGCGGCATCTTAACAGCCAGCGCCCACCGCTGGCATTCTATTGCGAGGTTCCTGCCAAACCGGCTAGCGTGTTGGTTCCATGGCAAAAACCGCGTTTCTATTTCCTGGGCAAGGCTCGCAGAAGGCCGGCATGGGCGCTGACCTGGCTGAATCAGTCCCCGCAGCTCGGGCGATTTTCGAAGAGGCGGACGACGCGCTGGGCTTTAGCCTGTCGAAACTTTGCTTCGAGGGTCCCGACGAAGATCTGCGGTTGACCGAGAACACCCAGCCGGCCATCCTCACCTGCTCGATTGCGACGCTCGCTGCGGTTCGCGAGAAAGGGCTCGAACCCGATTTCGTCGCGGGTCACAGCCTAGGCGAGTATTCCGCTCTGGTCGCGGCCGGCGCGATCTCCTTCCGTGACGCTGTCCAACTCGTACGCAAACGCGGACGTTTCATGCAAGAGGCGGTTCCAGCAGGGGTTGGGGCGATGGCCGCGATTCTTGGTATGGAGCCACAGAGCGTAGCCGAGATTTGCGAACAGGCCGCCCAAGGCGAAGTGGTGAGTCCGGCGAACATCAACTCGCCAGGCCAGATCGTCATCGCCGGACACGCCGCGGCCGTTCAGCGCGCCGTCGATATTGCCGTTGCCGCAGGGGCCAAGAAGGCTGTTCTGCTGCAGGTCAGCGCGCCGTTCCACTGTTCCTTGATGGGACCCGCCCGTGACCGCTTGGCGCCCGAACTAGACGCGATCCGCTTCGAAGATCTAAGAACGCCGCTCGTCAACAACGTTTCGGCCGCGATTGTCTTGACGGGCGCTGCAGCCCGCGAAGGTCTAAAACGCCAAGTTCCCAACCCGGTTTTGTGGGAGCAATCGATTCGCCGCCTAGCGGCCGAAGGCGTCGACTCCTTCCTTGAGGTTGGCCCTGGCAGAGTGTTGACCGGCCTGCTGCGCAGCATCGATCGTGCCCTAGAAGGGTCGGCTGTGGGAGACTTAGCGGGTTTGGAGAAACTGTCGTAATGAAAGGTCGAGTCGCATTCGTCACCGGAGCTAGCCAGGGAATTGGGCGCGAGTGCGCTTTGAGTCTGGCGCGGGCTGGCGCGCGCGTCGTCGTTGGAGCCCGCAGCGCGGAGAAACTTAGCGAACTCGTTAGCGACATCCAGTCAGCGGGCGGGGAAGCCCTCGCAGTGGCCCTCGACGTGACTTCCGCCGAGTCGGTCAAGAACGCTTTCGCCGAGGCGGAAAAGGCCTTTGGGCCGGTTGAGATCCTGGTGAACAACGCGGGCATCACCAAGGACGGGCTCTCCATGCGGATGTCCCCTGAGGCTTGGTCGGAAGTCTTAGATACTAATCTCACCGGAGCCTTCCGCTGCATCCAGGCGGTGATGCGCGGAATGATGAAGCAGCGCTGGGGCCGCATCATCAACATCTCGTCCGTCGTGGGACTCTCCGGCAACCCGGGGCAAGCTAACTACGTTTCTTCCAAGGCCGGATTGATTGGTCTCACCAAGTCCCTCTCGCAGGAACTCGGGTCGAGAAACATCACCGTGAATGCAGTCGCGCCAGGGTTTATCGAGACGGCGATGACCCAAGCCTTGACGGAAGACGCCCGTGCGGCCATAACCAGCAAGATCCCCCTCGGCAAGATTGGCGCCCCAAGCGACATAGCCCACGCAGTTTGCTTTCTCGCTGCCGATGAGGCTGGATACATCACCGGCCACACGCTCAGCGTCAACGGCGGCATGTACGCCTGAAACCCGCTGATATACTCTGGCCATAGTGCTGGATTCCGAACTCTAGATGCCGCGATTTTTTACACTGCAAGAAGCCGAGGAACTGCTTCCGCGCATTGAGCGCCTGCTCCAAAGTGCCGTGGAGGCTCACAGCGAGGCCGCCGGCCATGAGGGTGCCCTAGAGCGAGTCGTCTCGCGAATCACTTACCTGGGAGGCGTGGAAATCGATCCCGCCGATTACTCACAGCGCAAGAACCTAAAACGGCGTGCTGAAGGCGTCGTCCAGCAGGCCATTGAAGAGATACAAGCGGCTGGCGTCCTGATTAAAGACATTGAGGTCGGCCTGATTGACTTCCCCGCGATCTTTGGCGGCCGCGAGGTCCTGCTTTGCTGGAAGTTAGGCGAATCCAAGATCGAGCACTGGCATGGAGTGGATGAGGGCTTCAACGGACGCAAGCCCATCACTGGCGAATTCGGCCCCCGCGCCAGCGCGCGACCGAACTAGAGCGGTCGCTTCGCGTTGGTTTACTTCGCGTCGACGGTCAGTTCCATGATCTGAGCTAGCGCCGGGTAGTAGCGAACCTGCACCGCGGACCCCATTTCTACTTCGTCGAGGCGCAAACGCTTTTTGCCCAGCTTCTTCTCGGCTTTCTTGGACATCTTGATCTGCTCTCGGCCTTCGGGCTGAGAGAAGGTCAGCACTAAGTCCGGCGAACTCTTCTTGGTATGAACTGAAATGGTCCGGGCCTTGAGGTCGATCTTGCTGATCGTGCCGCTCAGCTTCTCAACATCGAGGACGCCGGTCGGGATATTGCCCAACACCTTGGCCTGCGTATCGCCGCTTTCCCCTGGGCGGATCTTGGCGCTCTCATCCTGCGACAGCAGAAGGGTGGAAGACAGAAGTAGGAGCAGGGCAAGTCTCATCACGTTTCCTTGATTGTGGGAGTCGCGCCCGGGGGCGTCAAGTCGGGTCGCCCGGGATCGCATACTTGGCCACGGTCCACAAGATCTTAGCGCCGGCCGCCGCACTGCCGAGCAAGCTTCCCGAGATCTTGCTTTGTCCAGCCTGTCTCCTCCGGTAGGCGACCGGCGCCTCGGTGATTCGGAGACCTTTTTGGACTGCTTTGATTTGCATTTCGATCGTCCAACCGAAATTCTTGTCGCGCATTCCTAGGCGATCGAGTCCAGACCGCCGAATGGCGCGGAATGGTCCTAGATCGGTGTACTTGTGCCCATATAGCAGCGAGACTAACCACACCGCCAACCTGTTTCCTAGTCTCTGGTGCGGAGAAAGGGACCCGGTCACCGCGGCGCCGAGTTCGCGGGAGCCAATCACCAAATCCGCCACGTCTTGAGCAATCGGTTCGATCAAGGCGTCTGCGTCGCTTGGCAGATCGCTTCCGTCCGCATCCATGAAAACGACGACGTCCGCTTCTGGCGGTAAGGCCGAGATTCCCGCCAGGCACGCTGAGCCGTAACCACGGCGGTGCTCAACCACCACTTTGGCGCCGGCGCTCCTGGCGACTTTGGCCGTGTCGTCTGTCGAGCCGTTGTCGACGACGATAATCTCGCCGAAGACCCCGCGGGGAATCTCTTCCAGCACCTGCCGCAGCGCTCGGGCCTCGTTGAGGGCGGGGATAATGAGAGCGGCAGTCACGGCCCGCATCCAGGGCCGAGGGGCGCCGGATTGCTAGTTCGTATGCTAACGGCTCGTTGGGCCCCCTGTCTGCCTCCTAGGGTGTTTCACCCAGCATAGTGGTACGACAGTCCTATTGTGATCCGGCGCGTCGCCCGTCAAGGTATGGAAGGAAGGCTCCTCTTAATGACCGCGTTAGCCGCATTACTTGAGCGACCCTTGTGGGAACTCGCACTGGGCGCGACATCCCTCGTCGCGGCCTGCGTATTCGGTGCGCTGATCTTCTTTTGGATCGGATTCCGCATCGCGGAGGTTTCAGCCCTGGTTGGCTTCGAAGGCATGTTCAGCAGCCAAGGGCCCGCCGCTGCCGGCAACGCCAGAGCGATCCCGGCGGAGGTAGCTGCCCGCCTCCAGACGATTCAGGATCGGCGACGTTCCTCCGAGGAGAAAACCTCGTTGGATGAACTTGCCTTAGCTACGGGCGCCCCAAAGCGTCCGCCTTCCAGCGCTCGCGTGGAGCCGCAAGGGTCCAAGATCGGCGGAATCGACCGCCAACTCTAACGCCTCTCGCCAGCCCATCGCGGCCGCCCCAAGCCGTTTTAGCCCCCGCCGGGAGGGCAACCCCAACTAGTGCGCATGGTAGAGTAGTCGGTTACAGCCTTGTTCGGCGGTGCCCGGGCGAATGCGCCGGGCGCCGCCGTTTTAGGCCTAGATTGAGACCCCGTGAGCGAAGAACTCCCGAATGGTTCTGCGGAGCCCGACAAGGCCCAGGAATCGGAGCTGGCGGTCGCCAATGAACGTGCGGTTGCCGAAGAGGTACTAGACTCCGATTCGGACGATTCTTCGGGGGATGAGTCCAGGCCGGGTGGATTCGCGATTGATCTTCCGCAGTATGAGGGGCCCCTGGATCTGCTGCTGGATCTGATCCGGAAGCATAAGATCAACATCTACGACATCCCGATTCACCAGATCACAAGCCAGTATCTGGGCTATCTCAAACAAGCCCAGAACTTGAATATCGATTTGGGCGGCGAGTTTGTCTTCATGGCGTCTACCTTGATCTTGATCAAGTCCAAGACTCTCTTGCCCAAGGATCCGACGATCCCGGAAGACGAGCAGGAGGATCCGCGCGACGAACTCGTCCGCCAACTGCTTGATCACGAGAAATACGTTCAGGCTGCCCAAATGCTGCGTGAGAAGCGCCTGTTTGAAGAGAATGTCTGGTCCAACCCGCAGGCTAAAGCCTTCCTCGACGACGAACCGGCCGGAGTGGCCGCCGACGTCTTCGATCTCGTCAAAACCTTCGAACAGGTGTTGGAGCGATTCAAGACGCGGCCGGTTTATGACGTCCCAGACGAAGAGGTCTCCGTGGCCAGCAGGATCGAGTTCATCAAGAATATGCTGATGAGCGAAGACCGTCCGGTCAACCTGCTCGAAGTCTTCGAGCGGCAGCCGGGTGTGCGCGCCCTAGTGGCGACTTTTTTGGCCGTACTGGAGCTCGTTAAGTTACAGGCCGTTGCCTTGCGGCAATCGGAACTGTTTGGGGCGATCGAAATGCGCAAGCACAAGATGTTTGACGCTGTTTTTAGTGAAGGCGGACCGCTCACCTCCGCGGACTCCGAATACCGGTAGCACCGCCCATTTTATTGCGATGAACGAAGAAGTAAGCGAATTGATGTCCGCTGAGGAAACCGGCGCGGAACAGGGCGCTCAACAAGCCGCCCTGCCGGGGACGCTGCCCGATGAGGCAGCACGATTGGCCCTGATCGAGGCCGTCGTGTATGTTGCCGAGGAGCCCTTGCAGGCCCAACAGATCTCCGAGGGTCTCGGTTTGCCTCTCGACGTCGTACAGGCCGATATCGTCAAGCTGATCGAGTCCTACAAGAATCCGGCCCGAGGCGTCGAGATTCGGCAAGTCGCCGGCGGGTGCAAGATGTTCACCAAGGCGGAACATCATGACGTTGTTCGGGGTTTCGTTAAGTCACTGCAGTCGAAGGTGAGGCTCTCCCTACCGGCCCTCGAAACGCTTTCCGTGATCGCATACAAGCAGCCGATCACGCTCCCCGAGATTCAGGCGATCCGCGGCGTCAACGCGGGAGGTGTCGTGCATACTCTGCTCAAGCACAAGCTCGTCGCCACCGCCGGCCGCAAGAAAGTCGTCGGCAAGCCGATGCAGTACAAGACGACCCGCGATTTCCTGGTTCAGTTCGGACTGGACAATCTAGCGGAATTGCCCAACCTGAAAGAACTGGAAGAATTGAGCCGTGCCGCACTCGGCGAAGACGCCGACGACCAACCGCAGCCGAACCTCCCCGGTGTTGACGAAGCGCAGAGCGCCGATGCAGATGAGGCGGAGTTCGTCGATCAGGCTGACGGGGCCGAAGGCGAGCAAGAGTAGAACGAATCCGCGCTGGGCGGTCTCATGGAAGAACGATTACAAAAAATTCTATCTCGGGCCGGCGTTTCTTCCCGTCGCAAAGCTGAAGAACTCATCACCCAGGGCTGCATCAGCGTCAACGACCGCGTTGTCATCGAACTCGGCTCGAAGGCGGACTTTGCGAAGGACCGCATCCGGGTCAACGGACAGCTGCTCAACGAGCCTACTGAGCGCTTGTACTTCATGCTCAACAAGCCCCGGGGCTACATCACCTCCACGGAAGATCCCGAGGGCCGCCCGACGGTAATGAGCCTGCTCGGACGCTTGGGAAAGAAGATGTACCCGGTCGGACGCCTCGACTACGCCAGCGAGGGCCTCCTCCTGCTCACCAACGACGGCGATTTTGCGAATCACGTCATGTCGGCCAAGGAGAAGTTACCCAAGTCTTACCTGGTGAAAGTCAACGCCATGATCGACCACAAGTCCATGGAGCAGTTCCGCGAAGGCATCTACATCGATGGTCGCCGCACCGCTCCTGCCCAGATTCGCCTCACCACCGCTGCCGCCAACCCCTGGTACGAAGTCGTGCTCACCGAAGGGCGCAATCGTCAGATTCGCAAGATGTTCCTGCGCTTTGGGGTGCTCGTCGAGAAGCTAAGGCGAACGAGAGTTGGACCCCTTTCGCTCGGTAAACTGGCCTCTGGCGACTTCAGGCCCCTGACGCCAAGAGAAATCGAGCGAGTGCTCGCTGCGCCGCCGGAGAAGCCCCTAAATGAACGACGAAAAAGTCGCACGGATTCTAAGCCAGGCCCGAACAGTCGCCGTCGTCGGGCTGTCCGATAAGCCCTGGCGGGCGAGTAACGGCGTGGCTCGATACCTGCAGGAGTCTGGATACAAGATTTTGCCCGTCAACCCGAATATTACCGAGGCTCTCGGACAGCAATCTTTCGCCAGTCTTGCCGACATAGTCGAATCCGTCGATATAATTGACGTGTTTCGGCGGGCGGAGTTCGTCCACGATCTCGTGGACCCCGCGCTTCGATCCGGGGCCAAGTTAGTCTGGATGCAAGAAGGCATCCAGGATGCTGAATCGGCGCACCTGTTGCAGCAGAGCGGCATTGAAGTAGTGATGGACCGATGCCTGATGGTCGAGCACATGCGTTTGCTCGGCGCGTCGAGCAAACGTTAGAGGAAGGGGATTGGAAGCTAACGATGACGGATTTTAGCCTGGCTGAACACGGAGTTTCCGTAGAGCTAGTCCTGCGCAACCCTGCGCCCTCATTCTTGTACGAGGAGGCTATCCGCAGAGAGCCGCGGGCGGCAATCTCCGACACCGGCGCCTTGATCGCCTACTCGGGCGAAAAGACCGGCCGCTCTCCCAAAGATAAGCGCGTTGTCAGGCACCCCGATTCAGAGAACGACGTTTGGTGGGGCCCCGTCAATGATCAGTTGCCCGAATCGGTCTTCATGGTCAACCGCGAACGTGCGACGGACTATCTGAATATCCAAGAGGTGCTTTATTGCATCGACGGCTACGCCGGTTGGGATCCGGCGTACCAACTCAAGGTTCGCGTCATTTGCTCGCGGCCGTACCACGCCCTGTTCATGCACAACATGCTGATCCGTCCCACTGACGAGCAGCTTGAGGCGTACGGTGATCCGGACTGCGTCATCTTCAACGCCGGCGCCTTCCCGGCCAACCGCTACACCAGCGGCATGACCTCCAAGACGACCGTTGACCTCAGCCTCGAACGTAAGGAGATGGTCATTCTTGGCACCGACTATGCCGGTGAGATGAAGAAGGGCGTCTTCACCCTGATGAACTACTTGATGCCCAAGCAGGGCATCTTGTCGATGCATTGCTCGGCGACCGCATCGGCGGATGACAAGACCTCCTCGGTGCTTTTTGGCCTCTCGGGTACGGGCAAGACAACGCTGTCAGCCGATCCGAAGCGGCAGCTCATCGGCGACGACGAACATTGCTGGTCCGATAACGGAATCTTCAATATCGAGGGCGGCTGCTATGCCAAGGCCGTGTTCCTTTCCAGAGAAACCGAGCCGCAGATCTTCGATGCGCTGCGCTTCGGCGCCGTGCTCGAGAACGTCGTGTACGACGAAGCGCACCACCACGTCAATTTTGGCAACACCTCGATTACCGAGAACACACGCGGGTCGTATCCGATTGAGTTCATCGACAACGCCAAGATTCCCTGTGTCGGTACCCATCCTGATCACGTAATCTTCTTGACCTGCGACGCCTTTGGCGTGCTGCCTCCGCTGAGCCGTCTAACCCCGGAGCAGGCCGAGTACCACTTCATCTCCGGCTATACCGCGAAGGTGGCCGGCACGGAAGTCGGCGTGACGGAGCCGCAAGCGACGTTTTCGCCTTGCTTCGGCGGTCCCTTCCTCGTTTGGCATCCAGGTAAATACGCCCAATTGCTGTCCGAGAAAATCCGTAAGCACCGGGCGAAAGTCTGGCTGGTCAACACCGGTTGGAGCGGTGGCGGCCACGGCGTAGGAGCCCGCGTGAAACTCCGCTATACGCGCGCCATGATCGATTCGATCTATTCGGGCGCCTTGGAAAACGCGCCGACTGCGACGGACCCCGTCTTTGGTCTGTCCGTTATAAAGGAATGCCCCGACGTGCCGTCGGAGATCCTCATCCCGCGCAACACCTGGGCAGACAAAGGGGCCTACGACGCCACCGCGGCGAAGCTCGCAGGACTATTCACGGAGAACTTCAAGAAATACGCCGATGGCGTTTCGGAAGCGGTGCGGCAGGCCGGGCCAAAGGCTTAGGCTGCCCCTGCGCGGTGCGCAGAATCTACATCTTGTAGGGACCGAGATCCTCGTCGTTGATGTTCTCGAGCCAACGCCGCAACTCCTCGCTCGAGGCCTTGTCGCTAACGGCTTGGCCGACCTTCGACGTTCGCAGCACCTCTTCCTCGACAAAGATCGGGCAGTCCATGCGTAGCGCGAGCGCCAGGGCGTCGCTCGGCCTGGAGTCGACCGAAATCAACTCGCCGTTTTTCTCCATCCAGATGACGGCGTAGAAGGTATCGTCTTTCAGCTCGCTCACGACTACCTTACGCAGCATCGTTTCGGTGCCTAGCAGCACGTTACGGATCAAGTCATGAGTCATTGGCCGCGGCGCCGCCACTTTTTCGATTTCCAGGGCGATCGCGTTAGCTTCATAAGCGCCCACCCAGATCGGCAGCACGCTGTTCCCATCCAGGTTGCGAAGGATGACGATCGGCAGATTCGTGACCGGGTCCAACATCAATCCGCGAATCTTCATTTCGACTTCCATGACGACATTTTCTCCTTTGGAACCGGATCTGGCAAGGCGAGCAGGCGACGGGCCTATTGTAGGACGTGCAACGCTGGGGAGCTGCGCGCCGCTCGCGGGCGATACTCAACCGAAACCAACTCGCCGATCAAGCCGTTCGGCCCTGCTTTGGTGACTCGTACATTGCAGTACGCGCCCCGCAGCTCCTCGTCCGCGGCGATGCCTTCAGGGTCAGCGAAGTTCAGCACACGATTCTGGGTCGTCCTGCCGATCCATTGTTGGAACTTCTCCCGATAGCCCTCAACTAAAGCGTCTTCGACCAGGCCGACGCGCCTTTCGTTGAGTTTGCGTTGGATTCGCTGCTGCAACCCCTGCAGGATCGCTAGCCGCTCCTTCTTTTCCTCTTCCGGGACGTGGTCGGCGTAGTCCATTGAGTCCGTGCCCTTCCGCGGGGAATACTTAAAGGCGAACAGCGAAGCGTATTCCACCTCTTGCAGCAACGAGAGCGTTTCTTCGAAGTCCTGCTGCGTCTCACCGGGAAAGCCGACGATGATGTCGGTCGACAAGGCGATCTGGCGATTCGCCGCCTTGATCATCTCAATCACCCGCAGATACTGATCGCGGCTATACGTTCGACGCATGCTTGCGAGCAGCCGCGAAGAGCCGGACTGAACCGGCAAATGGATCCAGTCGCACAATCTCTCGTTTGACTCGATCGCCTCGACAATGTCGCGCGTGAAATCTTGCGGGTGCGAAGTCGTAAATCGGACTCGCCGGACCCCGTCCAGCTCTCCGATCGCCGCTAGCAGCTTGGCGAACGACCAGCCCGCCGACGGATCGCGGTAGCTGTTGACGGTCTGGCCTAGCAGGGTAATGTCGGCAATCCCGCCCGCGCTGATGCGCGCCGCCTCTTCCATCACGCTCGCTGAGCTACGGCTGCGCTCCGGTCCTCTGGTGAAGGGCACCACACAGTAGGAGCAGTTCTTGTTGCAACCTTCGATGATCGTCAGGAAGGCGGAATGCGGATTGTCTCTTTCGGCTACCGGCAGGTCAAAAGTCTCGTCCGTATCCAGGTTCAGCCCGGTCACCCGGCTTTCCCCCGCGTCCAGCCGATCGAGCAGCTGCGGCAGCTGGTTGTACGATGCCGAGCCGCACACCAAGTCGACGTGCGGAGCCGTCTCGAAGATGGATTCCCCGTTGTGCTGCGCCACGCAACCCAGCACGCCGATTTTCTTACCCTTCGAGTCGCGCTTCCACAGGTCGAGCCGATGGAACACCTTCTGTTCGGCCTTGTCGCGAATCGAGCAGGTGTTGTAGAGAATCAACTGGGCGTCGTCGGCCGACGCCCTCTGCTCGTACCCGCGCATTGCCAGCATGCCGCGGACCTTCTCCGAATCATGCACGTTCATCTGGCACCCGAAGGTTTCGATGTAATAGGTCTTGTCTGCCATGTTGAGGAACGAAGGGCCTGCGGCCAAACCCTTAAGATATCAGCCGGGGCGGGGCGCCTGGGAGTGCGGCCGTCGAACTCGGTACCATGAAGCTCAAAGAGCCATGTTGTTTCTCCGCTGCAATCTCGCCCTCATCGTGGCCCTTTCATTCGCGGCCTGTTCCCCGTCCGGGCCCGATCCAGCAACGGCCGAACGTCTCCAAGAACTGCGCAATCTCGGCAAGGCCTTCTATGAGAATCCGACCGGCGCCGAACAAGCCGTTGAGACCTTTAAACAGGCCCTTGAGCTAGCCCCAGACTCGGTCCGCGAGAAGATCAACTACGCGCTGGCTCAACTGCGTGCCGGCGCCCGTGAAGAAGGCATGGCTGCGCTACAGGCGGCTCAGAAGCTAGACCCTAGCATTCCCCACACCTGGTTCAACCTTGGCGTCGAATTGAAACAGCTCGGAGAAACCGAACCCGCCCTCGAACAGTTCGAGCGCATGGCTGAACTCGTTCCCGACGAGCCCAAAACCCAATACAACCTGGGACAGCTCTACCGCCAACTCGGACGCGACGACGACGCTCGTGCGCGATTCGAACGGGCCTCCGCCCTCGATCCTTCCCTGGCTGCGCCCCACTTCCAACTCTTCAACATGCTGCGGCGCTCCGACCCGCAGGCCGCCCAGGAACAATTGGAAGAGTTTCAGCGAATCCAAAAGATCCAGCAGGAAACGGACCTCGCCGAAGACGTCAACTGGAGCTTCTATTCAGAAATCTACGATCCAGTCGATCCCGGCCAGCCCGCGGACTTCGTCGAGACCGTCCACTTTGAATCTTCCCCGGTCGGCGTCGTCGAAGCTGGGGGAGGCATCTTGCTGCTCGACGTTGACCACGATGCGCGGACCGACGCGCTCGCTTGGTCCGCGGGACGTCTCGCGTTCCTCAAAGGCGACGGCGCCACGCTCACCGCAGCCGATCAGCCCAACCTAACCGCAGCGTGGTCCGGCGTGCAGCGCGTCGCCGCCGGCGACCCCAACAACGACGGCTTCCCCGATCTCTGTATGGCGACCGGCGCGGGCATCCTTGTGGCATCGAACGCAGCCGGAACCTTCGCCGCGCCCGCCCGCCTCGACTCCGATCCCGCCGAGTCCTGCCTCTGGCACGACTACGACCACGACGGCGACCAAGACCTATTCGTCTTGGGCGAGCGCAGTCGCCTATATCGCTTCGCACTCGACGCCCGCCAAGCTCTAGCCGCCGGGCTCAAGCAAGAGCCGTTCCCCTTCGGCGACCATGGCAAGGCCCTCGATGCCATCGCCGTCGAGTTATTCGAAGACAACGGCCTCGATCTGGTCATCGCCTACGAAGATGCCATTCGCGTCCATCAAGACTTCAAGCTGGGCGTCTACGGCGAGGCGGTCGAGGTCGCCGACTCCAGGCCTTCTCCGGGCCGGGTCCGCCTGGAAGCCCGGGACATCGACAGCGACGGCTTTCTTGATGTCTCCGTATCCGGAGGAGCCGAAACCGTCATCCTCGGCAACCAGCACGGCAGCCTAGCCTCTGTTTCACGTGTTCCTGCTGTCCTTGCCTGGATCGACACCCAGAACCGCGGCTGGAGCGACAAGCTCACCGCATCTGGCGTCAGCTTCAACCAAGGCGCGATGACATTCTCGGACGGAAACGTGGAAGGTCTTCCCAGCGTCGCCTCCGCTGCCGCAGCGGACTTCAATGCCGACGGGCGCACCGACCTGCTGGTCATCGATGACCAGGGCCAAGTCCACCTGGCGGCCAACCAAACCCAAACCGACAACCACTGGATCTCCTTGCATCTCACCGGCGTCAAAAGCCGCATTGTCGCGACGGACGCCCGCGTCGAAGCCAAGGCAGGCTTGCTCTACGCTAAAGCGGTTTATCCGGGGCATCCCATCACCATCGGCCTCGGTCGCCAGAACTCGGTCGAGACCATCCGCATCACCTGGCCGAACGGCCTAATCCAGAACGAAACGCAACAAGAGTTCGATCGTCGGCTCGCCATCGAAGAGAAGCCCCGGCTTTCCGGCTCCTGCCCGATGATCTTCACTTGGAATGGAAAACAGTTCGAGTACATCAGCGAAGTCCTCGGCGTTGCTCCCCTCGGCGCCAGCCTCGGCAACGGCCAATTCTTCCCCGTCGACCATGACGAGTACGTTCTGCTGAATGCCAACCAACTCGTCGAACGCGATGGCTTCTTCGACGTTCGCGTAACGGAAGAACTGCGTGAAGTCGCCTACATCGACCAAGTTCGCCTCATCGCCATAGACAGCCCGGCCGGCGTCGATGTGATCACCAACGAGAAGTTCAAGGCCCCTCCCTTCCCCAAGTTCCAACTCTTCGGCGTTGCTGAATCCGACAAGGTCAGACCTGTCCAGGCAGTCGATCAACTAGGTCGCGACGTCTTGAGCACCGTTCTCCACCGGGACGGGCAATATGTGGACGGCTTCAGGCGCACCTTCAGCAACACCGCCGAACTACATTCGCTCACGGTGGATATGGCCGGGCTCAAAGGCGATCGCAGCACGACGCTCTTCCTCACCGGTTGGGTCGACTGGTCCAGCGCCAGCACCATCGTCGCCGGCTCCCAGACATCCTCCAGCGGCGTTCAGCCGCCTGTCATTCAAGTGCGCGACGCAAAGGGCGACTGGACGACTGTCGACTCTGACCCTGGCCTGCCCGGCGGCAATCCTCGCACCATGGCCGTTGACTTAACAGGCCGGTTCCTCAGCGACTCGCGCGAGATTCGCATCCTCACCAACATGTGCGTCTATTGGGACGAGGTGTACGCCGTCGACGGTATTCACACGCTCCAAGCCGACCGACACGAGGCGCCGCTCGATTCCGCTGAGCTTCGTTTCCGGGGCTTCTCTCAGAACGTCGTTCACCCCCAACGACTAGAACCCGAGAAGTTCATCTACTCCCAGGTCCGTTCGACCACGGCTTGGGACCCTACGACCGGGCTCTACACGGACTACGGAACCGTCAAGGCACTGCTAGCCGGCATCGACGACCGCTTCGTCGTCATGGGCTCAGGTGACGAAATTCAACTCCGCTTTCACAGCAACTTGCCGCCAGTCAACCCTGGTTCACAACGCCACTACTTATTGTTCTTCGATGGCTGGGCCAAAGAGCACGATCCGAATACCGCATTCGGCGACACAGTGGAACCGCTGCCCTTCCATCAGATGTCAGGCTATCCTTATGGCGAATCAGAGTCCTTTCCCGATGAGGCGTGGCGCGAGATAGATCCGCTGACGAAACGCCAAGCCCTGCGGCTCAATCGACCGCTCTATGCGCGCTAGCCAGCCAACGCCATGACGAAGTTTTTGCTCGCCGCCCTCGCGGTGTCCGTAGCGATAGGCTGTAACACCGCGTCGGAGACGGCGCAAGCGCCCGTTGCGCCAGAGACGCCGGTCGTATTCACGGAGGTTTCCTCCCAGGCCGGCATCGACTTTGTTCACGACAACGGATCCACCGGTAAAAAGTGGCTCCCCGAGACCTTGGGCTCCGGCGTCGCCTTCATCGACTACGACGCCGACGGCTATCCCGATCTGTTCTTTGTCAACAGCGGCCCCTTCAACGACAAGTCTGGTGCTTCGACGTCAAAGCTCTATCGCAACAACCAAGACGGAACGTTTACTGACGTCACCAAAGCGTCCGGCCTCGCCGTTCCGATGTACGGCATGGGCGTCGCCTTCGGCGATTACGACAACGACGGCTTCGACGATCTTTACGTAACCGCGCTTGCCGGAGACCATCTATTCCACAATTCCGGCAAGAGAACGTTTACAGACGTCACCACGCAAGCTGGCATCCGCAACGCCAATTTCGGCACGAGCGTCGCCTTCCTCGACTACGACAAAGACGGACTGCTCGATATCTTCGTCAACAACTACGTGCAGTGGAGCCCCGAGTCCGACATCTGGTGCACTCTCGATGGCGACAGCAAGTCCTACTGCACGCCCGAGTCTTACAGCGGCAATCCTTCGCGTCTTTACAAGAACCTCGGCGGAGGCAAGTTTAGCGACGTGGCCACCGCTGCCGGGGTCGCCAACGCGTCCAGCAAAGCTCTCGGCGTAGCCATTCTGGACGTGAACAACGACGGCTGGCCCGATATCTTCCAAGCCAATGACACCGAGCCGAATAGACTCTACGTCAACCAGCAGGACGGCACGTTCGAAGATATCGGTCTCACCGCCGGCGTCGCCTATGCCGAAGACGGAAAAGCGCGCGGTGCGATGGGCGTAGACTCCGCTGACTACGACCGCTCCGGACGTGCTCACCTCGTCGTCGGCAATTTCTCTAACGAAATGGTCAACCTGTTCCACAACGAAGGCACGGGCCTTTTCGTGGACGATGCGCCCTACAGCGAAATCGGCCGGGAGAGCCTGCTCTCGCTGACCTTCGGCATGTTCTTCTTCGACTACGATCTCGACGGCTGGCAGGATATCCTGGCCGCCAACGGGCATCTCGACGAACAGATCAACCGCGTCCAGCCGCAAGTGCTGTTCGCCCAGTCCCCGCAGGTATTTCGCAATGTCGAAGGCGGGCGCTTCCAACTGGCTAACTCGAAGCTCGGCGCGGATTTATCGCAACCCGTGGTCGCTCGCGGCGCCGCTTACGCTGACTACGACCGTGACGGCGATTTAGACCTCGTGCTCTCCATCAACAACGGTCCCGCCAGACTCTTCCGCAACGACGGCGGCAGCTCTAATTTCTACCTGGCGATTCATCTCGTCGGCGAACGTTCCAACCGCGATGGGTTCGGCGCAACCGTCAAACTCACCAACGCAACGGGTACGCAAACCCAAACCGCCCGCAGCGGCTCCAGCTATTGCTCGCAAAGCGAATCCGCTTTGACGTTTGGGCTGGGCGCCGACGGCGTCGTGCAGAAGATCGAGGTCATCTGGCCCAGCGGACAGACGCAGTCATTCGACAACGTTGCCGCCGACCGCAGAATCACCATTCACGAGACAACCGGAATCAGCGATTAATCCCCGACCAACATCAGAAACCGCACAACAATCTTCTCCGCGATATCCCGCGCCTTGGCGGCCCCATCTCTCTTTTGCACCAGGCCGTGCGTTGCGCCTTCGAAGAGCTCCAACTCCGCTGGAACTTTCAGCAGCTTCATCGCGGTCCGCATTTCATTCTCCGACCCAAACACGTCCTTCGAGCCGTGAGCAAAGAGGATCGACGCCCGAATACTCGCAAAATGATCAGTGCGCAACGCCTCTGGCTTCCCCGGCGGATGCAGGGGATACGAAAGCAGCAGCAGGCCCGCCGCAACATCCGGCTTCTCGGCGGCCAGCATCGAAGCCTGTCGTCCGCCGTAGGAAGAGCCTCCTAGGTACACAGGTCCGCCCACCTCTTCGCCCAACGATGCCGCGGCGCGCTCCAAGCCCTTGCGATCCACCGCCGCGCCGGAAGGCGACGGCGGACCGCTTGGCCGTTTCTGCCTGTACGGCAAATCGCAGCGCAGCGCCGCGACGCCGTTCTCGGCAAAAACGTCACACAGCGCGATCAGCAGAGGCGATTCACAATTTCCGCCGGCGCCATGCGTCAGCACGATCCCGGCCTTCGCCCTATTTGCCGGCTGGTGCAGCCATCCTCGCACCGCTGGCGGCTCGCTAAAGTCCTTGTTCCACGCGATCACTTCATCAACTCCACAGTTCACGGTATTGCCCGGCGACCTTATCGAGCGCATGCTCCCCCAATACGTGCCCACGAGCCAATTCGCCCATCGCCTTGCGCAACTCCGGCTGCAACGTCAGGACGCGTAGCGCTTCCTGGATCATCGCCGGTTCATTGATCCCCGGTTCAATCTTCAACACAGAGTTGTCCGGCAAGTCGGCGTTCTCTTCGCAGTCCGTCACTAGCACCGGCTTCCCGGCAGCCATCAGCTTCATAACGAAGCCCGAAGTCTCGCCGGCGGTGGGCCAACGCAGATTCACGCAAACGTCCGTCGCCGCCACCAGCCGAGCCAGCTCTCGGTCCGGCACATGCGGCAGGCGAATCGTTTGCGTCTTCTGCATCAAGCCTTCAAGCGACGCCTCGTAGGTTGGAGAGACGAAATCTCCCGCGATCAGAATCCGATGCGGCGTCTCCAACCCTTCCGCCGCCCGCAACATCGACTGCAAGCGCTTTGGCGGCCGGTGATAGCCAAAGCTCGAAATCAGAATGCCGTCCTGCGGTACCTGGAAACGCCGCCGTACCGCAGCAATCTCCTCTGGCGTAAACTCCTGGGCCGGTTCGACATAGTGCGGGATCTGTACGACTTCGACATCGGGATTCGCCTCGCGGGCGCGCACCGCAGCCCCCGGATTATGCACCACAATCTTCTCAGCCTTCTCCAACACACGCCTCAGCAGCGGATGCCCAAAGTACAGCTCTTCCGACGGCGCCAGCGAACGTCGCTCCCACATCTGCCCAGCCAGCACCCGAGCCCACTCTCCGTAGTTGTAGACAAACTCGTCCACGTATGCCGCCCGATCCAGCCGGCTCAGCAACAGGTGATGCACCGTGGCGTCGTGCAATTCAACAATACCCGGTACTCGCAGTGCCGCCTCGTAAGCCCCGTCGTGCAGTCGATTGTTCCCGACTTGATACAGCCGCACGTCGTAGTCCTGCAGCTTCAGCGCGCTCATCGACTCCGACGCGTCAACAAAGTCGTGCCGCCGCAGTTCCTTGACGATGCTGGCGGAGTATTCAGCGACGCCGGTCGGCGAGGGCGGCAGCGGCGATACGAAAGCCACTCTCATACAGCGTTTCTCGATCCGAATATGGCCGTACCAACCCGCACCAGCGTTGAACCTTCCTCAATCGCAACTTCCAAATCGCCGCTCATACCCATCGAGAGTTCATCCAGGCCATGCAATTGTGCCAGGGCGCGTAACTTGCTGAAGTAGGGACGTGCCGCTTCCGCGTCCTCCGACCAGGGCGGCATGGTCATCAGACCTCGCAACCGCAGCCTTTCGCAGTCGCCGAGCAGAGCAACCAGTTCGCCCAGCTCCTCCGGCGCAATGCCGGCTTTCGAATCCTCGCCCGATAACTTCACCTCGATGAATACGTCCAGGGAGCCCTCGGTTTGCTCATTCAGTCGTCGCGCAATCTTCCTGCTGCTCACTGTCTGAATACAATCAAACAGATCGCCCGCCAGCCGCGTCTTGTTGCTTTGTAGCGCTCCGATGAAGTGCAAGGCAGCGTCCGGGAACTCCGGCAGCTGCGGCTTTTTGGCCTGGAACTCCTGGATGTAGTTCTCGCCAAACTCGCGCTGCCCCGCCTCGTACGCCTCTACAATTGCCGATGCAGGCATCTTCTTCGACACGGCAATGAGCGTGATGTCCGTCGTCTGCCTGCCCGCCCGCGCCGCAGCCGTCGCGATCCGTTCCCGGACACGCTGCAACCGGTCGCGGATCGACTCGCCCATCGCTGCCCTCTAATCCGCCGTCTCGCGCAATAGTCGGGCGGCGTCTAGAGCGCCGTAGGTGAAGATAACATCGGCCCCCGCTCGTCTCAGGCAGACCAGTGACTCGAGCAGGCACTTGTCGTAGTCGAGCCAGCCGTTTTGGGCGGCCGCTTTCAGCATCGCGAACTCCCCCGACACGTGGTACGACGCAATCGGCAAGGCCGTCGCCTCACGCGCCAGGCGCACCACGTCCAAGTAAGGCAATCCCGGCTTGATCATGATCCAATCCGCGCCTTCCGCCTCATCCAGCGCAATCTCTCGCAGAGCCTCGCGCGAGTTGTGCGGATCCATCTGATACGTCTTCTTGTCTCCGCTCTTCGGGGCTGAGTCCAGCGCATCCCGGAACGGTCCGTAAAACCCCGACGCGTACTTCACGCAGTAGCTGCAGATAGAAGTCTTCGTGAAGCCCGCTTCATCTAGAGCCGTGCGAATCGCCTCGACGCGCCCATCCATCATGTCTGAGGGCGCCACCACATCCGCTCCCGCTTCGGCCTGCGAAACGGCCATCTTGGCCAGCAGCGGCAACGTCTCGTCGTTCACAATCTCCCCGTCGCGGACCACCCCGTCGTGGCCGTCGGACGAATAGGGATCCAACGCTACATCGGTTATCACAAGCAATTCCGGGGCGTTTTGCTTCAATGCGCGAACCGTGCGCTGCAACAATCCGTTGGGATTCAGACTCTCCGTTCCGGTCGTGTTCTTTAGCTCATCCGCTAATGCCGGGAAGATGGCAAAACCGACAATACCGAGTTCCGCGGCAATCCTGGCCTCTTTCACCAATTCGTCGATGCTGTATCGCACGACGCCCGGCATGGACGGAATTGGACGTCTAACTTTTTCGCCTTCTTCGACGAATACAGGTAAGACGAGGTTCGCCGGACGCAGCGTCGCTTCCTGCGCCAATGCCCGGACAGCTCGACTGGAGCGGTTTCTACGAGGTCGCTCGATCATCTTCAACAATGGTAAGTGATACTCAATCTTTCACGATAGGCAACCAAACATCGTTTGACCGTGGCTCCACCGCTCCGTAACATGAGGACTCGCTCTGCGAACCCCGATGTCCGCTTCTTCCCCTCCGACGACCATCTCGCCAGCTGCTGAGCGAGCCTCCGCGCTGCGCCGATTCCGCGAAGTCCGTCAAGCTTCCGAACAGATCTGCGCGCCGCTCGCCATCGAAGACTACGTCGTGCAAACCATGCCCGACGTCAGCCCGCCCAAGTGGAATCTGGCGCACACCTCCTGGTTTTTTGAGACGTTTTTGTTACAGCCCTTCGCCGCTGCTTACAAGGGAGCCCATCCGCAGTTCGGCTTCCTGTTCAACTCCTATTACGAAACCGTCGGTGAACGTCAGCCCAGAGCCCGCCGAGGAATGCTTTCCCGCCCGACGGTCGCTGAAGTCTACGAATATCGCCGTCACATCGATCAGGCCATGAGCGATCTCATCGATTCAGCGAACCAATCGCAGTGGCGGGAGATCCTGCCCCTGCTGGAGTTGGGTCTCAATCACGAGCAACAGCATCAGGAGCTGATGCTCACCGACGTCAAGCACATCCTCGCCGAGAACCCTCTCAAGCCTGCCTACGCCCCCGCCCGCCCGGCAACGGAATCCGCTCTGCTAGCCCGCACGTGGCAGGAGTTTCCCGGCGGACTCTTCAACACTGGCTGGGACGGCGCCGGTTTTGCTTTCGACAACGAAGGCCCGCGACACACCAACTATCAGCAGCCTTTCCGCATCGCCTCGAGTCTCACCACCAACGCCGAGTTTCTTGAATTCATCGCCGACGGCGGCTACAGCGAGCCCCGCCACTGGTTGTCCGAGGGTTGGGCGACCGTCCAGGAACAGCGCTGGCAAGCCCCTCTCTACTGGCAGCGACGCGATGGCCAATGGGATCACTTCACCCTATCGGGCCTCCAGCCGCTCGCCGCGCATGAGCCTGTCTGCCACGTCAGCTTCTTCGAGGCAGACGCTTTCGCCAGCTGGTCCGGCAAACGCCTAGTCACCGAATTCGAGTGGGAGCACGCCGCGGCCGGCGTTCCCGTCGAAGGCCGCTTTCTCGATCCCGGCGCCCCCTGCCATCCGCAGCCCGCGCCCAACCAGCCCGGTCTGCTGCAGATGTTCGGCGACGCCTGGGAGTGGACCGCCAGCCCCTACCGACCTTACCCCGGCTTCCATCCCGCCGAAGGAGCCGTCGGCGAATACAACGGCAAATTCATGTGCAACCAGTTCGTCCTACGCGGCGGCTCCTGTGCCACGCCCCAAGGCCACGTTAGGCCAACCTACCGGAACTTCTTTCCGCCCACCGCCAGATGGCAGTTCAGCGGCATCCGGCTCGCCGAGGACGCATGAGCAGTACCCTGTTACAATCCCTAACCTTCTTCGACCTGCACCCCGATGCGGGCGACTTGCGCGAAGAGGTCTTAGCCGGTCTGCAGCGAACCCCAAAGTCGCTTCCACCGAAGCTCTTCTACGATCAAACCGGCTCCGAGCTGTTCGAGCGCATCACCGAACAGCCCGAGTACTATCCCACCCGCACTGAGATTGGCGTCCTCGAAGCTTGCGGGCCTGAAATCGCGCGCCTTGCCGGCGACGATTGCGTCCTCATCGAATACGGCAGTGGGGCCAGCCGCAAGATCCGCATTCTTTTCGACGCCCTCAGCGGCCGCTGCCGCTACGTAGCCATCGACATCTCCAAGCAGCACCTGATCGAATCGACCGCCCAATTGGCCGCCGAATACCCCGGCATCGAAGCCTTTGCCGTGTGCGCCGACTACACCCGGCCCTTCGAACTGCCCGCGGAGGCGCTAACCGCCGCCGGTCGCCGCATCGTTTTCTTCCCGGGGTCGACCATCGGCAACTTTACGCCCCCCGAGGCTGGGGAGTTTCTGAGCAACACGGCCCGGCAGATCGGCCCCGGAGGCGGACTGCTCATCGGAGTCGACCTAAAGAAGGACGCCGCCACACTCGACGCCGCCTACAACGACTCCGAAGGCGTCACCGCTCAATTCAATCGCAACCTGCTGGCGCACATCAACCGCACTTTAGGAGCTGATTTCGAAGCGACCTCATTCCGGCATCGCGCCTTCTACAACGAAGCCGCCGGCCGCATCGAAATGCACTTGGTCAGTCTTCGCGACCAACTCGTCACCGTCGCGGGCGAGCCGATTCATTTCCGCGAAGCAGAATCCGTCCACACCGAGAACTCCTACAAGTTTTCCATCGAGGAATTCCAGCAACTGGCCCGTGACAGCGGCTTTCGCCCTGAAAAAGCCTGGACGGACGACGGCAACCTCTTCAGCGTCCACTACATGACCGTCGCTGATTCCGTTTCCGGCTAATCGAAAACGACGGTCTTGTTGCCGTACTGCAACACTCTGTCTTCCAGGTGATGCCGTACTGCGCGAGCCAGCACCATTTTCTCCAGGTCGCGCCCTTTTCTCACCAGATCACTCACCAAATCGCGGTGCGAACAGCGCACCACGTCTTGCTCGATAATCGGCCCTTCGTCCAGTTGCGAGGTCACCAGATGCGCTGTGGCCCCAATCAACTTCACCCCGCGTTCGTAAGCCTGGTGATAAGGCTTGCCGCCAATAAATGCAGGCAAGAAAGAATGATGAATGTTAATGACCGGTACGCCGACGCGATCAATAAAATCAGCGCTCAATACCTGCATGTAGCGCGCCAGAACCACCAGGTCGACCGCTCTCTCCCGCAGTAGCGCCAATTCCTTCTGTTCCTGTTCAGCCTTGTTCGCTGAGTTAATCGGCACATGCTCAAACCGCGCGCCGAACCCGCGCACCGTCTCCGCCAAATCCGGATGATTCGAGATCACCAGCGGAAATTCAGCGCGGAACTCGCCGGCACGGCTTCTCCACAGCAGATCAACCAGGCAGTGATCATACTTCGAGACAAACAGCGCCACTCTCTTCGGACGATCCGAGTAGCTCAGACTCGTCTGCATCCCGAATCGCTTGCTGACTTCGCTGATCGCTCGCTCGGCTTCAGCCGGGTCGACGCCCAAGTGCGAAACATCGAACCGTATGCGCTGAAAGAACATATCAGCCTGCGGGTCGGTGTGTTGATCGGCGTCGAGAATATTGCAGCCCGCGCCGGCGATCGCCGCAGCGATCGCCGCAACTATGCCTCGCTGGTCCGCGCACGAGACCAGCAACGTGGCGACTTTCTGAGGAGGTTCACTCAATCTCAGATTGTATCAACGAGCTTCAATCAGGCAGTTCCCGATCTCGCCGACATGAGGCAGAACCCGCAGCGGCGCGAACTCGTCGAACTCGTGCGCTTCGGTGACGCCGGACAACACAGCGACAAATCGCATTCCCGCGCGCTCGGCGGCTTTCGCGTCCGTCGTGCTGTCCCCCACGTAGATCACCTCCGCAGGCGCTGTCCCCAAGAGCCTGGTGGCTATCAGCAGGCCTTCGGGATCCGGCTTGTTCTCAGCGACATCGTCTCCTCCGACGATCACCGAAAACCCATCGACCAACGATTCTCTTTCGAGGACGTCGACGATCCGCTGCCGCCACTTCGTCGATACGATACCCGCCGCCACTCCCCATTCCCGCAGCGCCGCTACGGCCGTGTGAGCCTCGTCATAGAGGTAGGTCTGCTCGACCATAATCACGTCGGACCGCTTTCTCCAATGCGTGCGGAACTCCTGCTCTCGATGACGATGCTCTTCGCCCGCGAGCCGCGCGAGCGTATCGGGTATCGACAATCCAATCGTTCGCCGGATATCGTCCTCTGTCGCCGGCCGCAAACCCAGACTCGCTAGCGCGCCATTGCAGCAGTCCACCACCGCCGACGATGAATCCGCCAGCGTGTAGTCGAAATCGAACAGAACCGCTTTCGGTTGACTCAACATTCTGATTTCATCATGCCAAACGAAAGCGGCGTCGACACGGGGTTCCCGCATCGACGCCGCTCTGATTGCAGCCAACGAACGTTTGTTGGCTTACCTTTCGGTTAGAGGAACAAAAACCGTCACGTCGTCGCGTCGATTTTGCTGCCGCGCTTCACGGGTGCTCTCGCCCTCGATCTCACCCAATCCAACGCGGTGAATCGACCGCAGCGGAATGTTGTGTTGCGCAGCCAAGGTACGAACCACCATCTCGGCGCGGCGCTCGCTGAGCCGCACGTTGTAGTCCGCGTTGCCCGTGCTGTCGGTGAATCCGCGCACTTCGACGACGAACACCTTCTTGCCCGCCGTCGCGCTGGCGATGCGGCCAAGTTGTGCGTTCGCGTCTTCTGTTAACGTGGCGGAATCAAAGCCAAACATCACCGACTCCATCGTCGCCTGCCGGTAGCTCGACATGTCGCTTAGCGTCTTGTCGATCCGTCCGAAGCCAGCGGTCGACGCCGTTTCAACTTCATTGGCGCGAGCCACTGCTCGGTCTGCCGTGCCTTGCGCCGCAACGGCCTTGCCGTCGGCAGTTCTGGCGTCCGCGAGGGCAGTCGACACCTGCTCGTCTAGACGGGAAACCTCGCGCGTAACCTCGCTATCGAGCTCGCCGAGCTTTTCGGTATTTTGGGTCGTACGCTGGTCGACTTCGCCGACCTTGGTCTCGACTGGCGACACCGTATCGCGGACAAATTTCTTGGTGGCGCAGCCGCTGATCGCAATGACCATTCCCAGCGCGCCGACTATTAGTAAATTCGGGCTTAACGTTTTCACGGTTAGATACTCCTTTTCGTTGGACACGTCAACCTTCCAAGCATCTCGTGGTCCAAACTCGAAAGTCAATGAAAACAAATCCTTTGCGCCTCTTGGCCGCAGTCGCCAATGTGGGTAATAATTACCGTCTCGGGTAGAAAGCTCCCTAGCCCGGCACTTCACCATGCAACGACTCTCCAGCCTCACTCTGCTCGCCGTTCTGCTAGTCTCGGCCGCCTGCGCACCCCGCAGCGTCTCCCTTCAAATCGGCGACGTCATCGCTGATCCGGGGCGCTATGGCGAACAAATAGTCGAGTTGGAGGGCGAGGTGACCGACGCCGTTGGGTTGCTCTCGCTGGGCGTCTTCACGCTCTCCGATTCCAGCGGCGAGATCAGCGTCCTCACCGGCGGCGGGCTGCCTGCCGTAGGCGCCCGTCTCAAGGTACGCGGCGAAGTCCTTAGCGGCATTACCATCGGCGGAACTCACTACGGAACTTCTCTGCAAGAAGACAGCCGTGACTATCTCGACTGACGCCGCAGCGTTACTGTCGACGCCGATTTGGTGAAGCAGTTTATGCGCTAGTCAGACCAGCCGTGCGCGTCGCGAACCGCGATCATCGCCGCCAAGATGTCGTTCCAAGTGTTCTGGCTCTCCAGTACGGCGTTGGGGAACATGCAGCCGTCCCAGCAGATATGTTTGCAGCGCTTGATCAACTCGCCGGCTTCGTCTCTGAGCCAATAGCCCGCGTGTTTCGGAATATCCAACTTACCGTTCGGATCCGTCGCCTGGCAGTGCCGCCCCGTCTTATCGTGGCTGCCTGATCCAAATACCGTTCCATCGTTCTGGGCCACGTGGAAATCAATCGTCCAGGGCCGCAATGCATTCGCCACCTGCTGATAAGCCGCGTCCAACGCAGCGCTGTCGCTCCAGTCGAACCCAGCCGGCAAGATGGCATCCTCCGGCGCGTTGGAGCCCATCACGTAGAGCAGGTTGTGAGCCATGTCCGCTTGATAGCCGAAGTTTGGTTTGTCCACCAATTCCAGGATGCGTTCCATCTTGCGCCACGAATGCATGCCGCCCCAGCAAATCTCGCCTTCAGCCGCCAACGCCTCGCCGTAATCCGCCGCGATATCCGCCGCTTGCCGGAACGTCTCCGCAATGGCCAGCGTATGCGCCTCCGCATCGCCCTCGGCCCATTCTGAAACCCCTGTCGCCGAATCGACTCGTATCACTCCCGACGGCCGCATGCCCCAATCGCGAAACTTGCGCCCAATCTCGCACGACTGCTGCACCGCGGACAAGAATGTCTTGCGCCCTTCGCCCGGATCCATCGCCGCTCCTCCGCCGGCTCCAGGCCACACCGGGGCCACCAGCGAACCGATCATCAATCCCTTCGAGCGAATCTTGTCGGCCCAGCCCTTGAGCTCGTCGTCGCTGCTGTCGACCGCTACATGCGGCGGGCACAAAAACAGGTCGATTCCGTCGAACTTCACGCCGCCAACCTCCGCCCGCGCGGTCAAGTCGATCATCGCGTCCAGTTCGATCGGCGGCTCCGAGTCAGGGCCCTTGCCCACTACTCCGGGCCATGTCGCATTGTGCAGTTTTGGGAAGGTGTGTTTCGCCATGGTGCTTCGCGTCACAGCTTAGCGAAAATGGTGGACCCGGCGTGATTCGAACACGCGACCTGCCGCTTAGGAGGCGGCTGCTCTATCCAGCTGAGCTACGGGTCCAATCCGTCGATACGGGCTCATCCAATAATACCCGAGTCGGTTTGGCTCCCACGAAGGCCGCTGCACGGCCCCAGTTCTAATGGGCCGAGTCCCGCGTCAGCGTCTTTGCTGCTGGCTATTATCCAAAAATCCCGACCAACCCGAGCCAGGGGCGCAAGCCTTTGGTCCTAGACGGTGTGACCGAAGCGCGGACCAGGGCGACCAGCCGTGTCCGCGATGTCAAGCGATCTGCAGTCTAGCCGTAACGAGCATGCTGGACTACGAGTAGGAACTAGCGCTCCTCAGTCAGCGCTGCTGTCTCCACCGTCCTCCACACCATTTGCAACCCCGGCTCAAGCCGGAACTTCCTGCCGCGAACATAAAACACGCCCACTCCCGGCAACTCGCGCCCCTTGTAAGTCTCAATAGTGGTGCGGGTCACTGTCGGCACGTTGCCGATTCCTTTGCTGACTTGGGTATTGGTCACGGCCCCCTGCAGGATCTGCTGAACGCCCATCATGTTGGCGACCTGCTCAAGCGCCAGGGAGACCTCGGCCCGCTTCCTGCCGCCGTCAAACATCAGCTCTTGGAACGCGACGCCCACCACATAGTGCGCATCGCCTCCCTGATAGAACTCAAACTGCCGCATCCTACCGCTGAGAGTCGCGCCCTGCGGCGCCACGATATCCTCGCTGGTGCGCACATCTTTCGTTAGCTCGGCCTCCACCAGCGTCCCCACCCGGGCCGTCTCCGAATCGATCACGCTCGTCAGACGAACCGGAAATTGCAGCCCCGCCGGAACATCTACATCTTGAATCTCTTCCGCCTTCTCGACGTAGAATTGTGACGTCGATTCGTCAAAGGACAGCGTGGAGGAACCACTGAACGACCGGCAGTCCGCATACTCCGTCTCGTTCACACTCTCCGCGCCCGTACTCAGCAACATCGTTAGGCGCGAGCGCTGCGGAACGATGAATGGTTGGGAATCGAGCTGCAGCGTCTGGTAGTCGATTTGCGTCGCCAACTCGTCTACGCCGACATGGACCGGTATGTCATCCGCCCGAACGGTCAACCGGCGGAGCTCGTCGTTGTCCGCCGCCCAGAAAGAGCCGAAATAGGGCACCGTGGCGCTCTGTCCTTGGTTGGAGACGCTGTACCCGCTACTAAACAGCTTCACCTCGTAGTCGTATCGTCGTACCCGCTCGCCGTCGAGCAACTCCTCGCCCGCGTACTTCGTCACCGCGGCCCCGTTCACGAAGATGTTCCGTGCATGGCCTGCAAACGACCCCGTTGCGACAGTGCCGTGCCCGATCATGCTCGCCAGTGGGCGGTCTTCGAAGCGCGAGCTGTCGGGGAAGGAGTAAAGCTCCTCGCCGTCGATGATGGCGACTTCCAAAGCGACTTAATCCGCCGCATCCAGGGGCATGTCCAAATTGGACGCCTCAACTTCGTCTCCCGTCCTCAAGCTCCGCAACCCCGCCCCGTTGTTTCGCAGCTCCTCCATCTCCTTGGCAATCTTCTCGCGCGCCTTCACGCTCAAATGAGCGCGACGAATCTCCATGCGGCAAGCGTAATTAGGCAATTCCGCTAGGCTGATCCGCATCAGATTCTGGATGCCGATCAAGTGCCGAACCTCTTCCTTTAGATAAGGAGAAGGCGGCGGCGTCTGAGCCAAAACCGGCGACAACATCGCCGCAAACATCGCCGCGCCAAGGGCAAGCCGCCGAAACCGCCGGTATGGTTGATCGTTCACAAGATCGCCTACGACGCCCCTAATCATACATCCCAACCATTCCCGCACTCACTCCACGACCATCGGCGCAGCCGATCCGAGCCGCCAAGCTTTAGCTGGCGGTCTCCCGCCTCAGCGTCTTCCCCCTAGTGACATTTCTAGCGTCCGAATTCCGGGACACAATCCTCGGCAAGATCATGACCGTACTACACCTCTAGCCAAAGGGGACCGCCAAACCAATCTCGCCCCACCAACAACAGAGCCGCACCCGTGTGAGGGTGCGGTCTCTTCCATCGGTCGCATCATCACCAGCGACCCAACTCTTCTGGTGAGGGCATTGGTGACTGGGCATTGGTGACTGTCAGGGAACCTGCCTTATCGACCCAGCGACGATTCCCTCGTACGTTTCCGTCCCCGTAGAATCAACGAGATGGTTGGACTCAGCAGCGTTGAACCGCCTACACCGCAGAGTTTCCTGCCTGTTTCGATGTATAGGTGGCGGGCAAGAAGAGCGGTTCTCCTGACGGGAGTAGGAAG
>JAQCLD010000131.1 GCA_027592785.1 Acidobacteriota bacterium | reverse complement strand
GCGGCCCTGGCGCCGCTGTGTGTGCGATCGGTCAGCGTCGCCCACCAGACCGCTCGATGCGGCCCCAGGCCCCCCAGTAAGCGCCGCCGGCCCTCCCGACACCTTCGCTCACCCCTACCGCGCCCTCGCCCTAATCCTTACCGACGGATTTGGGACCGTACCCCGTGTGGATGTTGTACATCATGATTGAGTACGGGGTGAAGTAAAAAGGTACATAGCTGCTCAGTGTGCTCCCGGGAGGTACGGGAACCGCACGCCGGGATCTTTTGTCGATCAGGTCGACATTACCAATGTTCCGGTGGTTAGGGTCGAATTCAGCCCCATCGCGAGCGTGCATCCCGTTGTCCAGTATCCACGGCACATTGTCTCGGTGGGAGACCCGGAAGATCCGACCTTCCGTTTGAGTCAGCGGCAATCCCATACAACTTCCGGTGCGTCATCGGCGCGGGCGAGTGCCGGTTCTGGGCGCACAACGGCTAGGCAGGGGGCCGCAGCCATTCGAACCATCCACCGTCTCAGTAGTGTACATGGGTGTACTCCGCGCAAAGTCACAATCCATTGACCTATCTACGAGGGCATATGAACCGGCTCTCTGCTAGTCGAGCAGGCCGCTACGACGCGACCATCTCGGTGCCCAGTGACTCGCCCGCCAACAGCCGTGAGATCACATCGGGCTCGGCGCCGGCTGCCACGCGCACTCGCTCGGCGCCGTCTTCAATCGAAGAAATCGCCGCGCGCAACTTCGCTTCCATGCCGCCCCGGGCGACGCCGTCCTCGATCAATTGCAGCGCTCCCGCAATCGTCAACGAAGGGATCAGCTTGTGGTTCCCGTCTAGCACTCCCGCGACATCCGTCAGATAAATCATCTGGTCGGCCTTGAAGCCGCCCGCGCAGGCCGCCGCCATCTGGTCCGCGTTGACGTTATAGATCGCGCCGTCAGCCCCGCCGGCTACGCAAGCGATCGTCGGCAAATACCCGGCTTCAGTCAGCAGGTCCAACGGAGCCGCATTCACCTTCGAGACCTTGCCCACCGCGCCCAACTCCGGCGCTAGCTGCACGGCCTCGACAATCCCCGCGTCAATTCCCGACAAGCCAATCGCCTTCGCCCCGGCTTTGCCCAACTCCGCCACCAGGTGATGGTTCACCGATCCGGCGAAAATTCGCAGTACCGCATCCATGATCTCCGGGGCCGTCACCCGAAACCCGTTGCGGAACTCGCTCTCGATCCCTTGGTCCTCCAGGTAGCGGCTGAGCCTTTTGCCGCCGCCGTGGACCACCACAGTCTGATGCCCGGCAGCCTGCGCGCCGGCAATCTGCCGGCACAACGCCTGCCGCGTCTCATCCGACTCCAGCAGCGTGCCGCCCAACTTAATCAGCAGTTTCAAAGCAGCCCCGCCGTCTCTTCGAGTCCAAAGACGAGGTTCATGTTCTGGACCGCCTGTCCCGCCGCGCCCTTCACGAGGTTGTCGATTGCTGCGATGATGGTCACCCGCTTGGTCTGCGGGTCCGTGCGGAACCCGATGTCGCAAAAGTTCGTCTGCTGCACCGCACGCAGATCCGGGAAACGTCCTTCCGGGTAGATCCGCACGAAGGGCTCATTCGCGTAGTGTCTGGCGTAAACCGCAGCCAAATCCGCGTGGCTCATTGCCTCTCGCGTCCGCAGGTAAATGCTTTCTAGAATGCCCCGGTGCAGCGGCAACAACTGCGCGGTGAACGAAAACTCTGCTTCGTCCAGCCCCGAGTTCATCAAAACTTCCGGCACATGCCGGTGCGACTGCACCGCATAGGCCGAAAAGTTCTCGACCGCTTCGCTAAAGTGCGTCTTCTGCGAGGGCTTCTTGCCCGCGCCGCTTACGCCCGACTTCGCATCGCAGACAATTCCCGCCGCCTTGTCGAAAATCCCTTCCTCGACGAGCGGACGAATGGCCAAATTCGCTGCCGTCGGGTAACAGCCCGGATTCGATATCAGTTTCTGCCCAGGAAGCTTGTCACGGTAAAACTCCGGCAACCCGTACGCCGCCCCAGCCAGAAGTTCTTCGGCGGCATGCTCGGCTCCATACCAGCGCTGGTAGTTCGCCTTCGTCCGCAACCGGAAAGCCCCGCTTAGGTCGATGACCCGCACGCCCGCTTTCAGAATCATCGGCGCCGACTCAATCGACACTTCCGCCGACGTGGCCAAAAACACCACATCCAGCCCCGCAACACCTTCCGCCGACAGCGGACGCCGCTCGGTCCCGTCATCGAATACCGGGGCCTCGTCCGCCGTCTGAGCCCGATGTTCCACCAGCACCGGCGTCGCTCCCGGGTGCCGCTTGAGAATTCCGACTAACTCCGCGCCGCTGTAGCCGGTGAAGCCGACCACGCCCGCGCGCAGATGATTTGTTGTTCCGCTCATCTTCCGCCCAATCTATTGAGCGTAGCGGTCTCACGGAGCGGCCATCAAGCCCGAGCGCGATGAATCAACTGGGGAACCAGTGCCGCAGCTCACCCGCAGCCGGCGTAGGCTTCGAGCTGCTTAGCAGCCGTCGAAGAAAATCATTTTCGTGAATCACCTTAGGCAACGCGCACGCCGCGCACATCCGAAGCGGGCCCTTGACGGTTAGTTGCCTTGCCAGCGTCGTTTTTCGACACACCGCACAGCGAACCTGATCCCGACAAACGAATGGAAGTTGCGTCATGCCCCGCTTATCGGACGCCCCGGTCCCTAGCTATATGCCTGGCGCGAAAAGAGTCTACGGAAAACAGAGACGGTACCGGGTCAGTGTCCTTCCTCTAGGTAAACCCCTAGTACAAACCACACTCGCCCTTAGGACTGACGTTTCTTGCAAGGTTCCCTGCGCCGCCCCGCAACAACCGCCTCCACAATCCGATTTCCGCCCTGGGTCTCCGGCGACCCCGCTTCCGATCGGCAGGTCCTATTCCGGGCGGTCTAGTGCAGATATATCCCTATTTTCTGAGGCTTACGGGATACCAAGCGAACCGACTATGTCCCTAGTCATAGTCATTCAGTACCCCTTGGCCAACCGTACATTGGTTGACTTCTAGGACCATAGTTGGTCCGCAAGAATGATCCGATCGTTCCATTCCCCTAAGGTAGCCACCCCAGATAGTATCCAAGTGTCGCCGGACTCTCTGCTTAGTACTAACCGTTATGACCAACGCCATACGAGCCCTTCCAACGAACCGCCGCCGTTCTCAACGCGGCCAAGCGATGATCGAGTTCTCGCTCTGTTTTCTCCTCTTTCTGGGCACGATCGTCGGCTTCGGGCAGATGGCCATGGCCGTTTGGATCAAGACCACCCTGCACCACGCCGTCCGCGAAGGCGCCCGCTTCGCCATCACCGGACAAACCATCGGCGGCGCCGGGCAAGACAGTTCCATCCAGCAGGTCATATCCCGCAGCACCGCCGGCGTGCTTTCCACTGCGCAAGCAGCCTCGCTGGTCAGCATTGAATTCTTTGACCAAGCCGGCGCGCCTACCGCGTCCAACGCCGGCGGCAACACCGTCGTCATCTCCGTCCGCAACTATCCGGTGCCCATGCTGGTGCCCGCCCCCGTCTCCTATGTCCGCAATGCTCTAACCGTCTCCGCCCAAGCCGTCGCTCGGCTCGAGCCCTACACCACGGCGCCGGCGCGATAGCAAGGTCGCCAAGAGGAAAATCGCCATGCGCCAACCACACAACCGACACGACGAGACCGGCGACGCCCTGGTAGAGTTCGGTCTCACCTTCCCGGTTCTCGTACTCCTGCTTTTCGGCGTCGTCACCGGCGGCCTCGCCCTCGACCGCTACATGACCGTTCTCCAGCTCGGACGCACCGGCGCCAGCATGATGTCTCGCGGCGTCGATTTCAACTCCACGCAGAACAAGCAGCTCTTCCTGCGCGGCGCTTCCGACCTGGGCATCTACCTCAACTCCGGCCGAGGAGTCATCTATCTCACCCGCATCGAGAAGGGCGCGCCGGGCACGGCCAACGCTGGCCAGATGGTGATCGCCGAACGCTACGTCATCGGCGACACGGCGATCGCCTCAAGCAGCGTCGGCCAACCCAACGCCGGCATCTGGCCCGATCCGACCAACCCCGAACCCAACGGCGACGTCAAGGATCGCAACAACGAACCCAGCGCCGTCGCGACGACGCCTGCGACGCTCACCTCCCTCGCTCTGGGTGAGAGCATGTTCGTCGCCGAAGTCTACGCTAGCGCCGACGGAATGCTGTTCGGCAAAGTCTGGGGCGCCAATCCCCGCCTGGCCAGCGTCGTCTACTTCTAACCCAGTTCCGCGGAGATCGCACCATGACAAGACAAAACGACAAGCGAAGCGGACAGATCCTAATCCTGTTCACCCTTTTCATCGGCTTCTTGATGGGCTTTGCCGCCATCGCCTTCGCTCTGGCTTACGCCATGGTGGTGCGAACCCAGCTGGTGACCGCGCTCGATTCCGCGACTCTCGCCGCAATCCGCGCCGTCCCGCAGGGCAACGCCGTGATGCAACAGGCCAGCCAGCGCGCCTTCGACGCCAATCTGCCTAGCGGCAGATTGCTGACGCTCAACCCCACGCTTTCCGCGCCCAACGTGACTACCAGCGCCGGCGTCGTGAGTGTCCAGTTCACCGCCAGCGTTGACGCGCCCATGTTCTTCGCTCGTTGGTTCGGCCGCGATCGAATGATTGTGTCGGCGCAATCCACTAGCGCCCGCCGCGACCGCAACGTCATCCTCGTCCTCGACTACTCCGGCTCAGTCCAGCCGGTCCTGCCCGACATTCGCGAAGCCGCAAAGGTCTTCGTAGATTCCTTCTCCGACACCAGCGACCAAGTCGGCCTGGTGATATTCTCGACAGCGGGCCGCATCGAGTACGCTCCGCAAAAACCCTTCAAAAGCGACCTGCAAACCGCGATCGACAATATTCAGCCGGAGTTCCTGACGAACCACGCCGCTGGCCTCTACTGGGCATACCGCGCACTGCTCGAACTCAACGATCCGCTGAAGTCTTCGAAGATGAACGAGATCGTCTTCTTCACCGACGGCCGTGCCAACTGGTTCCCCGGCAACTTCAACGTCAAGGTCGGCGGGGGTTCCAATCAGTGCGCTAGCTCCCCGGTGAGCGGCGTCTACGGCATTACCAGCGGCAACCCGCACTACAGGAACCGCGTGCTCTCTTTGCAGGCTGCCGCCAGCCCGGGAGCCCCGCCGATTACGCCCCTATGCCCTAACTGGGTGCGCGGTCAGAACGCGCTCCAATCGATCCAGCCGTTGTGGACCCCGCCGGCCTCGCCGACCGCCGGCTCGATCTTCCCTACCGGCGTGTCCCTGAGCGGCTTCCGCGACTCGGCCCCGAACTTCAACCAGACGGATCCGTCAAACGCCTGGCGTGAGAACATCGCCGCCAACTCAGTCGACAACCTGGCCCGTCTGATTCGCCAGGACACGAACCTCAACATACGCATCCACACCATCGGCTACCAGGGCACCGACCCGCTGCAGTACGACGTTCTCGAACGCCTCGCCAACTGCGACGGCTGCACCCGCGTCGACCCCAACGACGCCATCGATGCAACCCAAGCCAAGGGTCGCTTTGTCGCCGCTCTCAACCAAGACGATTTGCTGTCGGCCTTCCTCGACGTCGCCGGTTTCATCGGCCGCATCGTCCAGTAAGCGCGGACTTAGAGATCCATGATGGCTTCGATGTCCGCGGCGATCGGCTGCTGCGGCGTCGCTATCGAGACCACATAGAAGATCGTCAGCGAAACCAGCAGCGCAAAGGCCCCGCCGTGGAAACCGTAGGGCAGCTCGATCTTGAACAACTCCAGTCCGAAGTTAATCAGCAGGCTACAGCCGATGGCCAAATTGCAGGCCATCGGCGTTGCTCGTTTCCAATTGAATCCGATCGCCGCCGTCGGCACGATGGCCGCCGCGAAAGTGCCCCAGCCAAAGGCCCCAAGCAAAGCGACCAGGCTCCCCGAGTAAAGCGCAAACAGCGCCGCTGCCGCCGCGATCACCACCGTGGCCGTTCTCGCCCAGGTCAGCTCGTTATCCAACGAGCGCCCGCGCAGCGCTCGAGGAATATCGTGGACGACTGCTGCCGCGCCAATATTCAAAAAGCTATCCGCCGTCGACATGATTGCTGCCAACAGTCCGGCGAAAACAACTCCCGACAGCAGCGGGTGAGCATAGTTCTGCAAGAAGACCGCCGCCGCATCGTCGGCGTTCGCCAACTCTGCGTAGCCGCCCTGCAACACCACTGTCCTCATCGCCATGCCGATGGCAATCCACAGCAGCGCCGCCGTGCCGTAACCGATCACCGAAATCGGCAGCATATGCCGCGCATCGCGCACGTGCCGAGTCATCATCAGCTTGGTAATGACATGCGGCTGCCCGCAGGCCCCCATCACGAAGATGAAGTACCACGACAAACTGCCGACCATCCCCAGCGTTCCCCAGGGACTCATCGCTTCGGGGTCGTCCGCCAGAATCGTCTGCGCCATTCCGGTCATGCCGCCCTGCACCGCCATGACTGCCGTTACCAGCACCAACACCGCCGCGACCACCATCACGATGCCCTGCACAAGATCGGTATAAACAGATGCGATAATGCCGCCCGTCACGCAATAGAAAACCAGCACCGCGCCGCTGATCCCCAAGCACGCTTCAATCTGGATCACGCCAATCCAGGACACATCCGCCAGGATGCTCTGCAGCACCGTCGCCATCGCCAAGATCTGCGTCGCCAAATAGCCCAGCACGCCCAGCAAGATCGCCAAAGCAGTCAGAAAGCTCGTGGTGTTGCTGCCGTAACGCGCCGCCACCGCGTCGGGCAGCGAAATCAACTCGCGCAACTCGCCCATCATGCGCAGCCGCTTGCCCAACAGAAAAAACGAGATGCACATGCCGATCGAGGTCGCGACGATCATCCAAAACGACGTCACGCCCATCTTGTAGACCAGCCCTGGGCCGCCCACAAAACCCCATCCGCTCATCGTGCTTGAGAACACCGCCACGCTGGCGACGATCACTCCCAAATGCCTGCCCGCCATGAAGAAGTCCTGGCTGTTCTTCGTGCGACGCATCGCCCAAAGGCCTACCGCGACGCACATCGCCAGGTAAGCGACAACGCAGGCCAGCACGACGACCGAGCGGTATTCCTCCACGCTTACGACTGCTGCCTCGCCTTCAAGAGCTCTTCAAACCGCCGCGTGCTTGCCTCTGGCAGGATCCACTCGTCGAAGCGCATGACGTACATCGTGATGAAGAATCCCGGAAACAACCAGATGCCGTAAACCAACCAAGCAACCGGAACAGGGAACGAACCCCAAAACGAAGCCTCGAGCGGATCGGCTAGCGAGTGCCAGTACGTCCAACACATCATCGAAAATACGGCTTCGTAGACCGCCCCGCCCACAAGGAACAAGGGCCATGACCGTCGCCCGCCCCTGGTCTGCCAGGCCAAAAGGGACACGAACATCGCGATCATCACAGAACCCAATAACCAGGCCGCCGCGAATACCGGCCCGTGCCGTTCTAACCCGCCGCCGCCTTGGTCCATCTGTGAAAACCGCGAATGTACAGCGCCATGACCGCCGGCTACTTCGGGCGTCAGCGTGATCCACAACGCTGCTGCCCAAATTGCGGCCAGCAAGATGCCCGCAGGCCAACTCTTCATCTCTCTCCGCTGCCTTTCAGGAAGCCCGGCTTCAGCCACGCCGGCTGCGGATACGAATAGAAGCCGTGCCCCGTCTTCACGCCCAAGTCGCCGCTTGAGATTTTCTCTTCCAAAACGCGCGGCGGCGCGTCCCGCGGATCGCCTGACTCTTCGTAGTAGACCTGTTCAATATCGCGGACCACATCGAGGCCAATGCGGTCCATCATCGCGAAAGGCCCCATGTCCGATTCCATCTGAATCATCCAGGTGCGGTCGATGTCTTCCACGCTCGCCACGCCTTGGTCCAGCAACCGTAAGGACTCCCTCTTCACCGCGCGCCAAATGCAATTGAACACGAACCCGGTGTTCTCCTTGCGCACCAAAACCGCCAGCAAACCCATCGACTCCATGAAGCCTTTCACCGAGTCCATCGTTTCCGTGGAGGTCTGCGAGCCACCCATCAACTCCACGAATGGGTGCTTCCAAACCGGCTGCACAAAATGGGTATTCAGGACTTTGTCGGGGCGCGTCGTTGCCGATTCAATTCGCGAGACTCGCAGCGAAGAACTATTCGTCGTCAGAATCGTGTGCGGCGGGCAGATTCGTTCCAACTCGGCGAAGACGGTCCGCTTCAACTCCAAGTCTTCCTTGACGACTTCGATGACGATGTCCGCCTCGGCGGCGGCCTCGGCCAATGACGTCGTCCGCCGCAATCGGCCTAGCGTCGCGGCAGTCTCCGCCTCATCCGCGACCCCGGCCACGACCTGATCGATTAACAGTTGGCGCTGTTGTTCTTCGGCTCGCGCGAGAGCTTCTGCGCTCAAGTCATGCAACCACACAGCCCTGCCATGAAGCGCACAATGGAGCGCAATCTGGCTTCCCATGAAGCCGGCCCCCACTACGCAGACTTTCTGGATCGACTGAGGCATCAACGGTCGCGCTAGCTTATCACGCCGTGTCTCCGGCGCACGGCGCATTGCTCTAAAATAAATTCTCGTGGAGTGCGAACCAAGATGGATCCCAGTTGCCTAGCTCATGTGCTCACGCCGGAAGAACGGCAGTTCTTTAATGCCAACGGCTACCTCATCGTTGAGAACGCCATCGAGCCCGCCGCCAATCAGCGTTTGATCGATGTCCTCGACCGCGTCGATGCCCGCGATCGTACTGCGGAGCTTGCCGGCAAACTCCTCTGCGTCTCGAATATCGTTCCCGAGGACGAGGGGCTCATCAATTTGATCGACAACCCCGCCGTCTTCCCCAAGATCTGGGGCATCCTCGGTTGGAACATCTATCTCTATCACTCGCACCTCGACATCACGCCCAACGAGAACGCCCACTTTCAAAACTGGAGCGTCGCCTGGCATCAAGACAGCATGCGCGTCAACGATGAGATCGAGAGCGATCCCCGGCCGCGTCTATCGCTCAAGGTTGGCTACTACCTCACCGACGTCAGCGTACCTGGCCGGGGCAACACGCTCATCGTGCCTGGCTCGCATCTGCAGAACGAAATCGACCTGGACCAGGACGGCCAATCGAACCCCTCCGGCGCCGAACCGCTCTGCGTTCCCGCCGGGTCTGCAGTGATCATCGACCGCCGCATCTGGCACTCTCGTAGTTCGAACTCATCTGATCGCACCCGCAAAGTCGTCTGGTACGGCTACAGCTACCGCTGGCTGCGCCCCAAAGACCCCATGACCGTCGAGCAGCTCTACCCCCAACTCGACCCCGTCCGCCGCCAAATCCTCGGCGACGGCATGTCCTCCAACGGTACGTACGATCCGACCGATGCGGACGTTCCGTTGCGCGTTTGGCTGCGCGAGAATGACCCAGCAGCAGCGGGCGACTCGCCGCACCACGAACGCTCGCAGTCGCGTCCTCCCGCGATGGTGCGCGGCAAGGGAACGGGGCGTTACTAGTGGTCGCAGACTTAGCGCCGGAACAGGCGTAGTTTGGTGTTGCGGAGGGAAGTTGGGCGCCGGATTGGCGAATTGTTGAACTGAAGGCCGACGCCCAAAGGGCCCCTCTTTCGAGGGGCCCTTTGGGGCGTAGGTTGCGATCCCCTACCAAGCGAGGGATCGG
>JAQCLD010000023.1 GCA_027592785.1 Acidobacteriota bacterium | reverse complement strand
ACCCGCATCTGTAAGGGCGCCGAGAGCGCTGGGTTGGTTAGCGGTCAGACGTCAAATCGGAAATCCGGGCTTGAACTACATCTACCTTGGAGAAAAACACATGCTTAAGATTCAGCAATTGATCGTTCGTCTAGTCCAGAACCGTAAAGGTCAGGACATGGTTGAGTACGCGCTGCTCGCCGGCTTTATCGCCGTCGCCGCCGGTGCTCTGTTGCCGGGCATCTCCGACAGCATCTCGACCATCTTCAGCCGCATGGCTTCGGTTGTTTCCGTCGCCGCCGCTGCGTAAGCGCTTTCTATAAGCGTTGGATACTTCTCGGGGCGGCCCTTTCAGGGTCCGCCCTTGACTTTTAGCTAGGGTTGAAAGCCGAAGGAGTTGACCACGATGCTCAACTCTCGTTCGTCGCCGGGCGGAAAGAAGGCAGGCTGGGCGCGAACGACGATTCGGGCAGCGTCGCCCGGAGGCCGCTGAATTGGCGCTTCGATGACGTGGCCGCCAGGACCGTCCAAGGTTCGCTCGAGCAGCAAGCGGCCTCCCGCCTCAACTCTCAGCTGCCTCGCCGGCGAATTATCGGGCACGTAGAGATCCAATCTAAAGCTCTCGACCGACTCGGGAATCGCCAACATGGCCGAACCGCTCGGCCCCATCCAGCGCCAAGCGTCGCTCTGAACCTCGTAGAACCCCGACAATAACTGCTTCGCCGCCGCCGGCGAATTCATCAGCAGATACCCGTCCGTTGGATCCGGCAAACCCAATTCGTCGGCTTCCAGCCGGTCAATCACGCCGCCTCCCACGCCGAAAGGCAGCACGCCGAATTCGCTGGAGGAATAGCCGGATCCCGAGCCGCGGCCGATCGTCCGCAAAGGGATGAATCCTGTCGCAACCTCCCGAGTCAGGATGGGTTGGCGTGAGCCGGAGAATCCGATCGGAATCGCCGCGGAGAGTTCGCTGGTGACGAAGACCGAGCCGCCGGGGAGTTGTTGGTTGGCAAGCACGGGCTCGCCTCCGAGTTGGCCCAGGTAGTAGCGCAAGCCCCAGTCGCCGTTGGTCCAGATGCGTTTGCCCGCGACGTCGTGAGCTAGTTCGGCTGCGAAGGACTTGTATTGCGCCGCGTAGCTATACTCCGCCCCTGCCAGCGCCAGCCCCAAGGCTAGGTTGCAGCCCACGCCCGCCGCGAGCCAGGCCCTCGATGAGACACGTTGCGCCGCGAGGACCGCCAGGGCAGGAGCCAGGGGAAGCAGATAGCGGGCCGAACCAGCGTAGAAAAGCGCCAGGGCGCCGGCGAAGCAGAGCAGTACCCACGCCTCCAAGAAACCTTCATCCTCTTCGCGCTGTTGTGCGACGAGCCGCAGGGCGAGCCCCAGTACGGCACAGGCGCATCCAACAGCCACGGCATACAGCGCGCGCTCGCCAAAGGTATAACCCGCCAGAGAGAGTCCCGCCGCGACGCCGCCCAATGAGGCGATCCGCATCGATGCCGGACCGCGCCAGAGCCAGCCTACGCCGATCAACAGCGGAGACACCATGAATCCCAAGTGGCCGACGAGCGCGGCGGCGCTGCGGATCTTACGCTCCGCCATCAACAGGTCGTAACTCTGCGCGTACGCCGCGAGGGCCTCGACCGGCGCGGAGCCGGCTGCAGCCCGTTCAGCCAGTTGCCACAGCACAAGGGCGGCCGGAGCCGCGAATACCGCTAGCCAAGCTGTCGCGCGGGCCCGGTCGCGAAACCAAGTCCAGTGCGCGAATACCGGAACAAGGAATACGATCTGATAGCCGAAAAAAGCACCCACGGCCATCGCCGCGGCAGATAGGACATATCGGCGATGCACTAGCAGAGCCCCGCCCAGCGCAATGAATGCCAGCAAGGGAACGTCCGACTCCAACTTGTTGCCGTTGACCACAAAGGCGGGGACAGAGGCGAAGATCAACGCGGCCCACAAAGGTCGTTCGGTGAACCGCCGCGCCAAGAAGTACACCGAGAAGACGGCGAGCAGAGAGAACCCGATGTAGGCCACGTGGAGCGGAATCTCACGCACGCCGCCCATCGCGCCCAATAGCGGCGCTAACGTCCAAGCGACTCCAGGAGGCCGTGTGTGTCCCGCGCCCCAAACGACCTCTCCCTGCAGGCGAAAGCTGGTTTGCAGCGGATGCAGCGGATCGGCCAACGCGTTGTTGGCGAAGAGCAGATAGAAAACATCATCGCCCTGAATTGGCTGGGCGATGAACGGCAGGCGCAGCAGCAGGACGAGGCCCAGCAGGATGAGCAGATCACGTCTCATCGAAGCCCACAGTGTATAGAACCCGAGGCGCTCGGCGGATTTATTGGGATGCGGGAGGCTCCCACTTGACGATCGGATTGCGGGCCGCCTGCGTCTCGTTCACGCGACTCGTACGTGTCGAATGCGGCGCGCCGCGGACCAGTTCCGGATCCGCCTCGGCCTCGGCTGCAATCGAGCGCATCGCATCGATAAACAGGTCCAGTTCCTGGCGACTCTCCGTCTCGGTCGGCTCAATCATCAGCGCGCCGTGCACGATCAGCGGAAAGCTCACCGTGTAGGGATGGAAACCGTAATCGATCAAGCGCTTGGCGATGTCACCGGTCTTGATGCCCTGCTTGGTCTGCCTCTGATCGGAGAAGACCACTTCGTGCATCGCCGGCGACTCATACGGCAAGTGATACAGATCTTCGATGCCCTTGCGGATGTAGTTGGCGTTCAACACCGCGTCGAGGGTGGCGTTCTTGAGGCCGTTACCGCCGTGCGCCAAGGTGTAGGCGAGCGCCCGCACCAGCACGCCGAAGTTGCCGTAGAATGCGCGGACGCGTCCGATTGACCCTGCAGCCTGGGTAATCGCCGTGTACGTCTCGCCGTCTTTCACCACACGCGGCAGCGGCAGATGCGGCGTCAAGTGCTCTTTGACGGCAACCGGGCCCGCGCCAGGTCCGCCGCCGCCGTGGGGCGTCGAGAACGTCTTGTGCAAGTTCAGGTGCATGACGTCGACGCCGAAGTCGCCGGGCCGCGCCCAACCAACGAGCGCGTTCATGTTGGCGCCGTCCATGTAGAGCTGGGCGCCTCGCGAGTGAAGCAACTCCGCCACCTTGGCGATGTCCTCTTCGAAAATGCCGACCGTGTTCGGGTTGGTCATCATCAAGGCCGCCGTGCTGTCGTCGACGGCCGCTTCCAAAGCTGCGAAGTCGATCAGCCCGCGCGCGTTGGAAGGAATTTCCTTCACTTCGTACCCTGCCATGGCAGCCGTGGCCGGGTTCGTGCCGTGTGCGGAGTCGGGAATGAGGACGGTCTTGCGCGCGTCGCCTTGCGCTTCGAGATAGGCCCGGATCATCAGGATGCCGGTCAGTTCCCCATGAGCTCCGGCGGCCGGTTGCAGCGTCACCGCGTCCATGCCGGTGATCTCGGCCAGGTACATCTCCAGGTCATGCTGTATCCGCAAGGCGCCTTGTGCCAGTTGTTGCGGCTGGTACGGATGCGCCCAGGCGATGCCATCGAGCCGCGCGACGAACTCGTTAACTCGCGGGTTGTACTTCATCGTGCACGAGCCCAACGGATAGAGCCCGAGGTCGATCGCGTAGTTCCACGTCGACAAACGGGTGTAGTGGCGAATCACGTCCACTTCGCTCACTTCAGGGAAGTGCGGTATCTCAGTGCGCACGTTCGCTGCACCGAGCGCGGTCTGCGGATCCACAACGGGAACGTCAAGCTCTGGCAGCTGATAGCCAAACTTGCCGGGAGATGAGCGCTCGAAGATCAGCGGTTCGTTCTGGGTTTGGTGCGGTCTTACTTTCTTAATCATGGCTGCACCAGCTCAGAACGCTTCAGCGAAACGATCCATCTCTTCGCGACGGTTCATCTCCGTCGCGCATACCAACATCGCGCCCTCAAGCGGCCCGCTCAGCTCAAATCCGCCGACAACATTTTTCGCTAGTGCGCGCTTGTTCACGTCAGCCGCCGCGCCCTGCATAGGACGAACGACAAACTCGTTGAAGTACGGTCCGGTGAACTCAAGCTTCGCTCCTTTGTCCCGAAGAACAGATTCCAAGTAGCGCGCCTTGGCGATGTTCTGCTCAGCCAGCTCTCTCAAACCCGCCTTGCCGAAGACCGTCATGTAGATCGTCCCCATCAGTGCGACCAAGGCCTGATTGGTGCAGATATTCGACGTCGCCTTGGCCCGGCGAATGTACTGCTCGCGAGTTGACAGCGTCAGACAAAACGCCCGCCTTCCGTCCGCGTCGACCGTCTCACCCGCTAGTCTTCCCGGCATCTGGCGGATGAACTTGCCTTTGGCGGCAAGCACGCCGCAAGAAGGCCCGCCGAACGACGGCGGATGGGCAAACGACTGCAACTCTCCGGCGACGATATCGGCAGCCGTCGGCGGCTTGACGATGCCCATGGCTACCGATTCGGTAAACATGACGATCAGCAACGCGCCGTGGCGATGTACGCGCTCGGCGATCTCGTCGATCTGCTCAATGATGCCGAAGAAGTTCGGCGACTGCACGATCAGCGCGGCGGTCTGATCGTCGAGCTGCGACTCCAAGTCCGCCAAGTCCAGCTGACCGCTCTCGCGGTCGTATTTAACCTGCTGCCGAGGCGCCTCGAGATGTTTCAAGTACGTGTCGAGAACCTCGTTGTACTCCGGGTGCAGCGATCCGGCCACCAGCAGCTTATCGCGTCGTGTGATGCGCATCGCCATCATGGCCGCTTCAGGCGTCGCGGTCGAACCGTCGTACATCGAAGCGTTTGCTACGTCCATGCCGGTGAGCTGCGCCACCATCGTCTGGAACTCGAAGATCGCCGTCAGCACGCCTTGTGAGATTTCGGCCTGATACGGCGTGTAGGAGGTGAGAAATTCTCCGCGGGTGACCAACGAATCAACAACCACCGGGCGAAAGTGACGATACGACCCGGCGCCGAGGAACGACGCATAATCGACCGCTCCCTCAGCGGCCCGCGCCTTGAAGTAGTCGATGATCTCGTACTCTGAGATTCCGTCCGGAATATCCAACGGGCGGTTCAGCCGCGACTCTGGCGGCAAATGGGCAAACAGACCTTCCGGCGCGCTGTGACCCAGCGACCGCAACATCTCTTGGCGTTCTTGAGGGCTCTTAGGGAGATATCGCAAGCGATTAGGACTCCGTCTCGGCTGCGATGTACTGTTCGTAGTCCTCGGCCGACATGAGCGAATCCAGCTCCGCTTTATTGGCCATCTTGGCCCTTACCAGCCAGCCATCGCCGTGCGGATCTTCGTTGATCTTCTCGGGCGCATCGATTAGCGCTTCGTTGATCTCGACAACGTCTCCGCTAATGGGAGAGTAAATATCGGAGACGGCTTTGACGGACTCAACCGTTCCGAACGTCTGCCCCGCGTGCAGTTTGGCATTCGCTGCAGGCAACTCCACGAAGACGACGTCTCCAAGCTGATCCTGCGCATGGGATGTGATGCCGATGGTGGCGACATCCCCGGCGACGCGCACCCACTCGTGTTCCTTGGTGTAGCGGTAGTCCTTCGGATACATAACTCGTCTCTCAGTCCTTCTTTCGCGAGTAGAAAGGCAGCGGCACAATCTCGGCCTCGACCCCTCGGGTGCGCACTTGGATGTCGATCATGCCGCCGCTCTTGGCGGCGTCGATTTGCAACAGCGCCATGCCGATGTTCTTGTCGAGGAAGGGCGCCGGCGATCCGCTGGTTACAAAGCCGATCTGCTCGTCTCCCTTCATCACATGGTAGCCGTCTCGAGCGATTCCCCGCCCTCTCATTTCAAATCCCACGAGCTTGCGCGGCACGCCGTCTTGCTTCTGCTTGAGTAAGGCGTCGCGGCCTACGAAGTCGCCCTTATTCGGCTTGACTATCCAGCCAAGACCAGCTTCGAGCGGCGTGATGTCTTCGCTAATCTCGTGGCCGTGCAGCGCCATCGCCGCCTCCAGCCGCAGCGTATTGCGGCAGCCCAGCCCACACGGAAGAATGTCGTACTCAGCGCCGGCCCTGAGCAGCTCGCTCCACAAACGCTCCGCTTCGTCCGGAGCGACGTAGATCTCGAAGCCGTGCTCGCCGGTATAACCCGTTCGCGCAATGATCGCCGGCGCGCCTGAAACCTTTCCTTCAGTGAACCAGTAATAACGAATGTCGCCCAGCGGCGTATCGGTCAGTTTCTGTAGAGTCGCCAGACCCTTAGGCCCTTGAATGGCGATCTGCGCGTAGCGATCGCTGACGAACTGGGCGTCCGCCCCAGGCGACTGATTCAACGATTGGATCTGCTCGAAGTCCGCCTCCTGGTTGCCGGCATTCACACACAGGAAGAACCGCTCATCCGAGAAGCGATGAACGAGTAGGTCGTCGATGAATCCGCCTCGCTCGTTCAGCAGTCCGCTGTACTGAGCCTGCCCATCCTGAAGGTTGGCTGCCCGGTTCGACGTGGCGAGCTCGACCAAATCAAGCGCTTGCGGCCCGGCGATTTCGATCTCGCCCATGTGGCTGACGTCAAACAGCCCGACCGACCGGCGGACCGCTAGGTGTTCGGCGACTAGGCCGGAGTACTCGACCGGCATATCCCAGCCGCCAAAATCCACCATCCGCGCTCCCGCGGAGCGGTGAACAGCGTTCAGTGGAGTCTTCTTAAGCGTTACTTCTGCGGCGTCGGAGGCCATTGAGGGAGAAAAGACCCTCAAGCTAGCACCGCCGCGACGAAGGTGTCAATGAAAGGAGCCGGATCGGCCCCTGGCGTCGTTTAGCGACTTCCAGAACGGCGCCCAACGTGCATCATGAAAGGTCGTAAAGGAAGGTTGACCATGCTGTCTATCAAGCACATTCTCACCCCAGTAGACTTCTCCGAACGCTCTGAAGCCGCCGTGATCGAAGCAACCCGCTTAGCCGAGCTTTTCGGAGCCAATCTAACGGTAATGCACGTAGAGCCCTCTTTAGAAGCCCATGCCGCCTATCGTGGGTTGGCGCAGGTCGAGCAGAGCGAAAAGACCCAACTTGAGGCATCTCGCCGAGCCGAAGCCCAACTCCGCGGGTTCGCTGCCAAACTGGCTCCCAAAGCGTCGACCGTGCTAGCCGAAGGGGACCCGCTGACACGCATCGAGGAGCATGCCAAAAACCACGCCGTCGATCTCATCGTCATCGGCACTCATGGACGAGGCGGATTCAGACGCTTCTTGCTCGGCTCGCTGACTTCGAAGCTATTGCACGACATGTCAATCCCCATGGCGACGGGCGCCCATCTGGCGGATCATGCGGTCGCGCCCTTGAAGATCGCTCACGTGGGTTGCGCTTTGGGCCTCGACAACATGGATGACTGCGGGCGCATCCTTCGTTGGGCCGGCGATTTGGCGCAACTCGTCGGCGCAAAGCTCACCGTCATTCACGTCCCACACGACATCGATCCTGGGTCCTTTACCGATCCCGAGACGAGTAAGGCGCAGCGCGACAATGCAGCGAAACACATCGCCGCTCTTTGTGAAAAGACCGGGGTGACCGCGGATGTGGTGATTGAAGGCGGCGCCGCCATGGACACCGTCGCGGAGATACTCGCCGCCAAACACTGCGATGCGCTGGTCATCGGCCGCACCGGGCAACAGGGCCTATTTCGAATCGGCCACGCGGATGGCTACGCACTCATCCGCCGATCGCCCGTACCGGTATTCAGCGTGTAGCTACGTTCGAAAACGTCGGCAAACCCGGCTAGAATAACAGCGGGAATGCTCGCTGGATGCCGCACGCTCGCGCTCGACTGGGGCAAAGCCCGGATCGGGTTGGCGATCACCGACGAGAGCGATGTCTACGTACAGACTTTGCCGACGCTCCGGCGCAAGAATCGGGCGGTCGATCTGGGCGAATTGAGCCGGATTATCGAAGACAACAGCGTCTCTACCCTGGTCGTCGGCGCGCCTCTGCACATGGACGGCCGCGTCAGTCCCTCGTCCTCGCAGGCCGAACAGCTGGGCCGAACTTTGGCCAAGCGTTGCGGCATCGAACTGGTTCTGTGGGACGAGCGGCTGACCAGCGTCGCGGCCGAAGAAATACTCGCCGAACGGGGCGGCAAGCGTAAACCGGGCGATGTCGATCGAGTGGCGGCGGCGCTCATCCTGCAAAGCTATCTGGAGAACCGGCCCGCGCAGGCCAGCGGGGGACCTTGCTGAATGTTTCGGTTCATCCGTGCCAGTCTCGCTGTTGTCCTCGTCGCAGCGGCGGTTGCCGGCGTGTATCTCTATGCGGAGCTCAACAGGCCCTACGGGGACTTCCCTGAACCGCTAGTTTTCGAGTATGTGCGCGGCGCGCCGGGCAAGCAGACAGCGGCTGCCTTAGAAGAGCTGGGCATCGTACGCTCGCGCTGGCTTTTTCTGGCAGCGCGCGCCCTGCGGCCCGGAATCCTACTCATGGCCGGCGAGTACCGCTTCTCCGCTGCCGATAGTCCGGTGGGAATTCTGTCCAGGTTTGCGGCCGGCGATGTTTTGCTACGTCAGCTGACCATCCCGGAAGGTCTAACGAGGTTCGAAGTCTCCAGTCTTGTGGCCGAAGCCGGTTACGCCGGCGAGGATGAGTTCTTAGAGCTGACCGCTGACCCGACGCCTATCCAAGACCTCGTCCCCGAGGCCAAATCGCTCGAAGGCTTCCTGTTTCCCGAGACCTACAGCCTGGCCAGAACAGCCACCGGCGAGCAACTCCTTGCGGCGATGCTGGCGAACTTCCGCCAAGCATTCGAGGCCGCTTCGCAGGGCGTCGAGACGGACCTGAGCCTCTATGAAACGTTGACCCTAGCGTCATTGATCGAGAAAGAGAGCGGCGTTCCCAGCGAGAGGCCGCTGATCTCGGCCGTCTTCCATAACCGGCTCCGGCGCAGCATGCGGCTGCAGTGCGATCCGACGATCATCTACGGCCTGCTCGTCGAGGACCGCTACCGCGGCGCAATCCACGCCAGCGACATAGAAGATCCCCATCCCTACAACACCTATGTGCACGCCGGATTACCGCCCGGCCCGATCGCCAACCCCGGCGCGGAATCCTTGCGCGCGGCGCTGTCTCCCGCCGACTCGGACTACATCTTCTTCGTCGCCAACACCGGCGGCGCCGGCGATCACTCCTTTTCTTCGACGCTCAGGGAGCACAACCAAGCCGTAGTGCGCCTGCGCGCCTCGCGCAACACGCCGTGACGCCGTCAGGCCAGAAGCCGTCGATGCGCAGCCTCGTCGCTGAGTTCGTGGCTCGCTGTGCCGGGACCGAGATCGGGCAAGAAGCTCTCGAAACTCTGTGCAAGCAGATCGCCGCGCAACGAGGCGGCGTTGTGCCCAGCCGGCCAGCCGTCCTCGAACTCCTGCTGGCGACCGACGCGGAGCTTAGCCGCTCGATCGGCGGTTTCGCGCTCGACTTGCGGGGCCGCGTACAGATCGGCGACGCCGACTCCGCTGAGGCTTCCCTGATCGAAATGACCGGCGAATACGCGCACGCTCGCCTGGCCAGCGACTCGGCTCGCGCGGCCGATTGCCGGCGCGCGGTGCAGCACGGTCAGCAGAGACTCCGGTTCCTCTTGGGCCGCCCGAATCTATCCGCTGAGAAGCGTCGTGAGAAGTCCGAGTTGCGGGAGTGGTTTCGCGTCTGGCTCGATGCCCCCGAGCTGTTCCCCGATTGGGTCTTTCTCAGACGCAGAAATGCTGCCAACTGATTGTTATAATGGGGTGTTGCGTCGTCATAGCCCGACCACGTTTTCCCGTCTGAAAAATCGAGCGCTCCCTTTACTGCTCGCGCTGGCCGCGACAAGCACGGGGTGCCTTTATCGGACGCAGAGAATCGCTCCGCCGCTGGTTGCCGCGCGCACCGCGACGCTAGAGGAGCTATTGCCTCAAATCGAACGCTTTGGAGCTATCAACACGTTGCGCGCCGAGGTCGAGTTGGGCTTGACATTCCTCAACGACGACATGGATCGTGCCAAGACGCTCACCGACGTGCGCGGATTCATCTTGGCCGAGCGGCCGGACCACGCACGTATCCAAGCGCAATATCCAGTCACCAACCAGACGGCCTTCGACATGGTCTCTGACCACGACGAATTCAGCGTCTACCTGGTTTGGAGAAAGCGCTTCTTGCAGGGCGCCACCGCGCTGGACGAACGTTCCGACGAGAGGGCCGAGAATATTCGCGCACAGCATATTGTTGAGCCCCTGCTAATCGAACCTCCGCAAAGCGGCGAGACCGCAGCCCTCGACAACATGGCTCGAAACGGACGGCTTTATCACGTCGTCGTGTTTCAGAAAGAGCAGGGCGGCAACGCCGTGATCACGCGCAAGTTTTGGTTCGATCGGGCCGACCGACGGATCGGCATGCTTGAGATTTACGACGGCGACGGCAATATCGTGACGCAAGCCTCCTATTCGGATTGGCGCGAGAGCGGCGAAGCGCCCTATCCAGCGACCGTCAGCATCACCCGGCCAGCCGACGGATATAGCCTCGTCATCCACATGGAAGACCCTGGCATTAACGCGGAGTTGCCCGCTGACGCCTTTGTCCTCGATCCTCCGCCCGGCGTCCCCGTGGAACGAGTCGGCGGCACGGCGAAACCGGCAGCTCAGCTGAGCATCCGATAATAGAACGCTGTGTCCTCCTCACAACCGATCCTTGAAGTCCGCGGCCTGAAGAAGACTTTCCGTATTGGCGAAGTCGAGGTACACGCGGTGCGCGGGGTTGACCTCGTTGCCGAAGCCGGAGAGTTCATCGCCATCGTCGGGCCTTCCGGCTCCGGCAAGTCGACGCTCTTCCACGTCATCGGGGGCCTCACTCCCCCGACTTCGGGCTCCGTTGTCATCGAAGGGCAAGACCTTGCCGGCATGTCCGAGCGCCAGCGGACCGAATTGCGCAAGACAGCCGTCGGATTCGTATTCCAAAAGTTCAATCTCTTGCCGACGTTGACCGCCCGCGAAAATATCGAGATCGCCCGTGACATCGCCGGGAACCACAGCCCGATCAGCGAGGACTTCAAGGCCGTGGTGAAGATTCTGGGGATCGATAAACGCCTCGATCACAAACCCTACGCTTTATCAGGCGGCGAACAACAGCGCGTCGCCATTGCCCGCGCCATCGTCAACCAGCCGCGCATTCTGTTGGCGGACGAGCCCACTGGCAACCTGGATACCGCAAACTCCGAACTCGTGCTGAAGACGCTTAAACAGCTCAACCAAGAGCTCGGTCAGACCATCTTGATGATTACCCACAACCCGGAAGCAGCCGCCTTCGTATCGAACCGGCGGATCGAGATGCGCGACGGCCTGATCAAGCGCGCCGCTTGGAGCTCTGAGGAATCTTCCTTAGATTAAACGCCTTACCTCCTCTGGTACGGTCGAACATTCCGTGCCGTACCTCCGTTCCATTGACCCTGTTTTCGTTCCGGCCTCATAGTGAAGCCAGCGGGACTGCTCCGACGAGCGCCGGCACGGAAATGCAACTCAACTTGATCAGCGCAGTACGCGGTTTTTTCTCGCCGCGACCAAGCGGAGCGAAGAGCGACGCAGGCCAAGGCGCGGCGAATCTCGCGGTGCTCAGCATGGCCTCGTGGGCCGGGCGTAGGGTCCAGCATCAAGTTCAGGTGATCGACAAGCAGGAAGACCAATCGACCATCTGGTCTCCCGAGTACGTCGACGTCGGCGAAAGCGTCTGGATCGAAGACGTCGAACGCGCCGTCAAGTGCAAGGTCAAAGCATACGTGGCTACAGGCGGCGGCTACCGGCTGAAACTCGCGGTCAGTGGTAAGACCCGCCGGTCGCAGGAACGCACGCCATGCAAGGCCCCTGGGGACCTGGAGTGGGTCGATGGACTCACGCGAGTCCGCTGCCCAGTGCGTGTCACCAACCTGACCCAGGACGGCGCACAGGTCATGCTCTCGCGCCCAGCGCCCGAGATTCGCTCGGTGCGTCTCCAGTTCAACGGTCAAGTCGAAGTCGGCACGATCCGCTACTGCGTACAAATCGGGTCGTCCTACCTCGCCGGCATCGAGTTCGTTTAACCTCGTCGCCCGCCCGCAACCCGCCAACAACTTTCTGATAACCTAGGCCCCTCGGGACGGGAATTACGGTGCGAGTAGCAGTTTATGGAGCGGGAGCGATCGGAGCGCTATTGGGCGCCCGCTTGGCGGAAGCGGGTTGCGACGTTTCTTTAATCGCTCGCGGCCCGCACCTTGAGGCGCTTCGCCGCGATGGCCTGCGCATCATCAGCGACGACTTTGGAGATCAGACCTACCGCTTGAAGGCCAGCGATTCGCCCGCCGAGATCGGTCCGGTGGACTACGTCATCTTGGGCGTCAAAGCGCACAGCCTCACGCAGATCGCTCCGTTGGTCGGACCGCTCAGCACGCCGGACACGGTTTTCGTCAGCACCCAGAATGGCCTGCCTTGGTGGTACCGCCCCGACGGCGATGCCCGCCTTGAATCGGTGGACCCCGGCGGCATCGTCGCCAAACACATGCCCGTGGACAAGTCCCTGGGATCGGTCGTCTATATGAGTTGCCACGTCGATGGCCCTGGCGTGGTTCGCCATACGCACGGCATTAGCCTGCCCTTGGGCGAACCCGACGGCTCAGGCAGCGAACGCGTTAGAGCTTTAGCGGACGCCTTCGGCCGCGGCGGGGTCAAGGCTCCGGTCCGCAACGCGATCGACGTAGAACTGTGGAAGAAATTGCTGGGCAACGCGATCTTCAACCCGCTGAGCGCCCTCACACGCAAGACGCTGAAGGAGATGACCGAGCACCCCGCGACTGCCGCGCTCATCCTCGACGCCATGGCCGAAGTCAACGAGACCGCTCTGGCCGTCGGCGTAAACATCGGCGTGTCACCCGAGAAACGCTTGGAGGGCGGGCGTCAAGCCGGCTTTCACAGGCCGTCCATGCTGCAGGATCTGGAGTCAGGACGCACCCCGGAACTCGATCCGCTCACCGGCTCGGTCATCGAGTTAGCCGCTCGTCACAGCGTTGTCACTCCGCGGCTTCAGACGGTGTATGCGGCGGCCAAACTGCTTTTTGAACCATCGCGCACTCCGCCTGACGCTGCTCATTGACGCCCCTTGGGGCCTCGGCTATAGTCGGGTCAAGAAGCAACCGTTTGTCGAGCGCTTCGTAAATCTTGGCAACGATACAAGTCAGCCTCGGCAAAGGAATCGAACCTCTCTTCGGCACGCACGACGAAAACATCCGTTTTCTTGAGTCCTCGCTTGACGTGAAGACCCTGCTCCTCGAGAACGCTCTCGAGATTACCGGCGAAGAGGGCTCCCTGCAGCGCGTCCGCGACATCCTAAACGACTACGACACGCTCGTGCGCGAGGGGCATAAGTTCAGCAACGGGGACGTCAAGCACTTCCTGCGGATACTCTGCGAAGACCCCCAGGTTTCGTTCCTCAACCTCGTCGCCAGCAGCCGCCAACGAACCGTCGGGCTGAAGAAGCTGGCCCCCCGCGGCGTGAACCAGTTGCGCTACCTCGAAGCGATGGAGCGCTGCGACATGGTTTTCGGCGTCGGCCCCGCCGGCACGGGCAAGACCTATCTGGCGGTCGCCCAGGCCGTCTCCCAACTGCTCAGCAAGCAAGTGAGCCGCATCGTACTCACACGCCCCGCGGTCGAAGCCGGGGAGCGACTCGGATTTCTGCCGGGTACCTTGCAGCAAAAAATCGACCCCTACCTCCGCCCGCTCTACGACGCCCTCCACGACATGCTCGACCCCGAGCGCATCGAGCGCCTGGTGGAGAAGAACGTCATCGAGATTGCGCCGCTTGCCTTTATGCGCGGACGCTCTCTCAACGAGAGCTTCATCATCCTTGACGAAGCGCAGAACACTACCGTCGAACAGATGAAGATGTTCATCACCCGCCTGGGGTTTGGATCGAAGGCCGTCATCACCGGCGATATCACGCAGATTGATTTACCCCACGGCAAACGCAGCGGACTATTGGACGCAATCGACGTCTTGCCCCAGGTCGAAGGCATTTCGTTCCAGTACTTCAGCGAACGCGATGTCGTCCGGCATGATCTCGTCCAACGGGTAATTCGGGCCTACGAGCGATATAATCAGAGGAGCCTATTCCCAACGAAGGGCGGCGTCAGCGACACGAGTCAGCCTGGCCCGTCAAATGAATAGAGCTCATGGGAACAGATTCAAGCGACGGACCTTGTTGGTACCAAAACCGCCAACGCAGGATTAGCATCGACGATAGTCAGGTAATCGCCTTCCTCAATCGGATCGCGGTAGACCTGGCCAAGCGCCGAGAATTCGCCGTTGTGGTGAGTTCCGACGATGCTGTTCGGACAGCAAACCGGCAATTTCGCGGCATCTCGAAAACAACCGACGTGCTCTCTTTTCCGGATGGCGAGGACGGACGGCTCGGCGATATTCTGATATCCGCGGGCCGCGCTCAAGCGCAAGCCGCGCGCTACGGCCTCAGCCTAGAAGACGAACTCAAGACATTGGCATTGCACGGTCTGCTTCACTTGCTCGGCTACGACCACGAGACCGACGACGGCCAGATGGGCGCCCAAGAAACCAAGCTTCGCAAGCGCTACGGCCTTCCTAGCGGACTCATCGAGAGGGCCCAGTCATGATCGCCCTCGGAATCGCGATCGGCATCGTCCTGTGCGGCGTGCTGATTCTCTCGTCTTACCTCAACACGCTATTCATCGAAGCGCTAAGACTGCGTCCACACCCCGAGGCGCGCGCGCTCGAATACTCCGAGGAGCACGTTCTGCCGCGCTTGAAAGTTGCCGAACGCGAGGGTGTCCGGCGCTATGCACTCGTGCGTCAGACAAGCCTGATCCTGCTGACCGCCGACGCTACCTTGCTGGCCGCTGCCAACGGAATCTCCTTCTCCACGGTCGCCGAGGCGCTACTGACCACGTTCGGATCCATGTTGTTGTTCGCCCACATGGTCCCGAATCTGCTCATCACCCGAACTTCCGGCCGTTGGGCGCTGCCTTTCGTGCCGATCGCTCGCGTTTCATCTTGGATTATTCATCCCTTCGTGCTGCTCACTGGCTTCGTCGCGTCGGTCGCTGAGTTGGGCAACGGCAGTGCCGACGACGCCGAGATCGACGAAGGCTCGGAACTGGACGCCCTGCTCGACGCCGGACAAGAAGAAGGACTCTTCGAGGAAGAAGATCGCAAACTCATCCAGTCCGTCGTCGACTTCGGCGATAAGACCGTGCGCGAGGTCATGACGGCCCGGCCGCGCATCATCGCTATCGAAGCCAACTCGAACGTCGAGGAATTGCGCCAGCTGCTCATCGAAGAAGAGCACTCGCGTATCCCTGTCTACGAAGAAACCATCGACAACATCCTCGGCTTCGTCCATGGCCGCGACACGCTGGAGATCGAACGAGACCGCCGCCAGACCATGCCAGTCCGCGACCTTGTCCGCCCGCTCGCTCTGGTTCCCGAGACCAAACCCATCCGCGAGCTCGTCCGCGAACTGCAGGACACCAACGCGCAGATGGTCATCGTGGTCGACGAATACGGCCAAACCGCCGGACTCGTCACCATGGAAGACATGATCGAAGAGATCGTCGGCGAGATTCGCGATGAATCCGAGCCCAGCTACGACGTCGTCGAATACCCCGACAAGTCCATCGTCTCGGCGGGAAATCTGGACCTCGACCGTCTTGAGGAGTTGGTCGGCTTCGTTCCTGGCGACGATACCGAATCCACCACCATCGGGGGCCTGGTGTGCGAGCACCTGGGACAAGTCCCCGCGCCAGGCGCCATACTCGTGCTCGACGGCATCTCCGTCGAAGTCCTCAGCTCAGACGGCCGCCGGGTTCGCACGGTGCGCGTCCGCAGAATGGTCCCAGAAGCCGTTGAAGAATCCGAAAGAGTAGAGGAGTAGCGTGAAGTCCGGATTCGTCGCTGTATTAGGCCGACCCAACGTCGGCAAATCTACCCTGGTCAATTCGTTGGTCGGGACCAAGATCGCCATCGTCAGCCCCAAGGCTCAGACGACCCGCGATGCGATCCAAGGGATCGTCACCCGTCCCGAAGGCCAAATCGTCTTTGTCGACTCCCCCGGCATCCACATCCCCAAGCAAGAGCTCGGCCGCCGTATGATGCGTGAGGTCAGTCGAGCCGCTGACGGGTGTCATGCACTCATCGTCGTCGTCGACGCAACCAAGCAGACCGGGCCCGGCGATCGCGCGGCCGTGGAAACCGCGGCGCGGGCCGGCATCCCCGCTATTCTCTGTCTCAATAAAGTCGATCGGCTGCCCAACAAGGGCGAATTGCTGCCGCGCATCGCCGAGCTGAAGGAGATGTTCACGTTCGACGAGTACGTACCGATCTCCGCCCTCACTGGAGAAGGCGTCGACACGCTCGTCAAGCTGATCTTCGACCGCCTGCCCGAGGCGCCCGCCTTTTACCCGGTAGATTTCATCACCGACCAGCCCGAACGCTTCATGGCGGCGGAGATAATTCGCGAGCGCATCCTCCACGAGTCCGAGCAAGAGGTCCCGCACTCCACCACCGTCGTCATCGACCAGTGGAAAGAGACCCATAAGCTGTTACGCCTGTCCGCGACGATCTACGTCGAGCGAACCGGCCAAAAAGCGATTCTCCTGGGTGAGAAGGGCATGAAGATGAAGCAGATCGCTACACTCGCCCGTGAGTCCTTGGAACTGCGCTTCTCCAAGAAGGTCTTCCTCGAAGTCTTCATCAAGGTCAAGCCGAAGTGGCGCGACCAGCAAAGCTTCATTCGTTCGCTCGACCGCTATCGCTTTTCGATGGGCGAGTAGCCGGCTCAGCGGAATCTCAGCAGCTTCGTTACGATGATGCTGTGACTAGATTCGCCCGCAGACGGTTCTTGATCCTGGGGTTCGCCGTCGTGAGCTCGGCGTTCGCCGCGGACGAGCCCCTATCTGACGACCAATTATTCGATCAGGTTAATCGCCGACTCGTGACCGATCCGCAACTCGGCGCCAGGCCGCTACAGATCACCGTCAAAAACGGCAAAGTCACCGTCACCGGCTTCGTCGAGAACCTAAAACTGCAAAAGCGCGTCGACAAAGTCGTCAAGAAAGTCAAAGGCGTCCGCGAAGTCGACAATCGCGTACAAATCCGTCAGTAAGCTTGCGCGCCTAGCCGGCCAGCCAAGCTCTCACCTTGTCCGGATGGTCGGTAATCAAGCCGTCCACGCCAAGGTTTACCAGCCGCCGGACTTCCTCTTCATCGTTCACGGTCCAGGCCCAAACGACTAAACCCTCGTCGTGCACCTCTTCGATCAGTTCGCGGGATGCGAGACGGAATTGAGGAATCACCACGTCAATCGGGCAATTGTGGCGCGCCTCTTCGTCTTGAGTCCGATTGTAGATGTAGCCCAGCTGCACTTCAGGCAACAGTTCATGCACTTTACTCAAGGCGTCCGCGTCGAACCCCGAGACCATGGTTTTTTCGGGGTTGCAGTAGCGCTTAATCAGCTCCACCGCGGCCTCTTCGATCCCGTCATGTTTCAGTTCAATATCCAGGAAGGTCTTCTTGCCGAACTTCTTCAGGACATCTTTCAGCAGGGGCGCCTCATAGCCGTTCGGCAGGTTTTTGAACGTTTCATACGGCGTCGATTTCACCGCATGTTCGCCGACCACGGAATCGTGAATCACCACCAATTGACCGTCTCTGCTGGCGCGAACGTCCAACTCGATTCCGTCCACTTTTTGCTCAAGGGCGCTCTCGAACGACGGAATGGTGTTCTCCGTGTGGTTCGCCGCACCGCGATGCCCGATGATCTTAACCTTGCTCATACCCTGAATCCTTTACTGAAGCCTGGACCGAAAATACACCCCGAGGGCTGGATCCTGCGTCGCGAGTTTCTTCGCAACCGGTCAAGCCAACCGCATGTGTGAAACCTGATGACTCCCAGCGTCGTGCTATCGCGGCCGGGATGGCTTAGAAGGCAAACTTGTTCCATACGATAGCATGCCGTAATTCCCTCAGGCGCAACCCCCTTTACGGACCAACGACGCTGATTCGCTACAATTCAAGTCAGCCGTAGACCCCGGTGACCCTCCTTTTTCGTTACGTCCTTCGCGAGATTCTGATCGGTTCCCTGATCGGCGCGGTTCTGTTTACCTTCGTCCTGTTCCTCAACCAGATTGGAATAGTGATGGAGTTGCTCGTCCGCGCCTCCGTCTCGCCCTCCCAAGTCGGCCACCTGTTTCTGCTCACCCTGCCCCAGTCGCTCCCCTATACCGTCCCGATGGGCGTTTTGCTGGGCGTCCTGTTGGGGCTTGGCCGGTTATCGTCCGACGGCGAGATTATCGCCATCCGCGCTGCCGGCATCCCGACCCGCGTGGTCATCGCCCCCGTCATGGTCTTCTGCCTCGTCGGCGCGGCGTTGTGCGCCTACGTCACCACCACGCTGAGCCCTTGGGCCGCTCACGAGTTTCAAGTTGCCGCCGAGTCGATGAAAATTTCCCAGGTCAGCGCATCGGTGCAGCCTCGCGTGTTCATCGAAGATTTTCCCGATACCGTTCTCTATGTCCGCGACGTTGAACCAGGATCCGTCGTCAAATGGCGGGGCATGTTCCTTGCCGACACGCGCTCTTCCGGCAGACGAGGGTCCCTCGGCGCCGGCCAGTCCGAGGTAAACGGCCCGCGCATCACCATCGCCGCAGAAGCCAGCGTAATTCCGTTGACGGATCAGGATCGCCTGCAAATTCACTTGCCGTCCGCGTTCACCTACGAACGCTCCGCCGAACCCGAGGATTACCAGATCTCCGCATTTCAGGTCTCCGATCAGGTCATCGAAGCCTTTCCCGACTCCTTTCGCTCTCCCGACCGACCCTTCCAACAAATGGAGATGGCCGAACTCTGGCAAGCCGCTTCCGAGGGAGACCGCAGAGTCGAGGCCGGCATCCTCGCCCACCAACGGCTCGCCTTGCCCTTTGCCTGCCTGCTGTTGCCCTTGGCCGGCATTCCGCTGGCGCTCTCCGGGCAGCGCGCCGGCAAGTCGCTCGGCATTGTGCTTTCGATCCTCCTGGCCTTTGGCTACTGGATGGTCTTGCTGGGAGGCGCCGCGCTCGCCGACGAGGGCATCCTTCCGCCTGGACCAGCGGTCTGGCTGGCCAACCTCATCTTCGGCGCCATTGGCCTCTTCGCGGCCGTGCGCCTAGACTCGCCGAACCGAAAAGACGTTCTGGCCATGCTCGCCGATCCGATCAAGCGCGGATACGCCGCCTTGCTGAAAAAATCCGCCCGGTCGCGGCTCGCCGAAAAGCAGCCGACGGACGATACTTCGCGATCGATCGACCTCGGCGGCGTGATCGATTTCTTCTTGCCGATCGCAGATCGCTACGTCCTGCGCACGTTCTTCTTCTACTTCGCAGCGATGCTCGCCGCCTTCGTTTCGATCTGGTACGTCTTCAGCTTCTTCGAGTTGCTCAGCGACATGCTGTCGCGCGACAAGCTGGCGATGTTCATCCCCTACATCTATTACCTAACGCCGTTTTTGGCCTACGAGACGACGCCGTTAGCTGTGATGACCGCGACGCTCATCTGCTTCGGCTTGCTCTCGCGAAACCAAGAGATCACCGCTTTTCGGGCCTGCGGCATCAGCGTTTATCGCCTCGCCGCACCCGTACTGCTCGCCGCCCTGTGTTTCGGCGGCGCTCTGTTCGCAATGGATTACTACTATCTGCCCGCGGCTAACCGCGTGCAAGATCAGATTCGCGACGAAATCAAGGGGCATCCGCCGCGCACCTTCCTGCGCCCCGATCGCCAATGGACCTACGGCCTGCGCAATCGCGTCTTCTACCACCGCTATTTCGACATCGAAAACAATGAGTTGGCCCCCATCGAAGTCTACGATCTGGCCGTAGAACCATTCCGGCTAACCCGGCATATCTCCGCCGACAGCGCAAAATGGGATCCGTTGCAAGAGACCTGGGTCTTCCGCAATGGCTGGATCCGCGACATCGACGGTTCGCAGGTCAAACGCTTCGAGCAGTTCGAGACACAAGAGTTCAGCGACATCCTCGAAACGCCCGACTACTTCCGCAAAGAGAACAAGTCCCACCAGCAGATGAACTGGAGGGAGTTGGATGCCTACATCGCCGATCTCACCCAAAGCGGATTTGCCACGACCAGCCTCGATGTCCTTTGGTACCGCAAGTTCTCGTTTCCCTTCTTCGCCTTCTCCATGGCTTTGCTGGCCGTGCCCTTCGCCATGTTAACCGGGCATCGCGGCGCTCTAGCGCCTGTCGCCTTCAGCCTCGTTTTGGCTATTTCGTTCTACGCGATGAGGGAGCTGTTCGAAACGCTCGGACAAGCCAATCAGATGAGTCCGATGTTGGCCGCCTGGGCTCCGGGACTCATCTTCGGCCTCTCCGGTATTTACCTTTTCCTGCGCGTGCGCAGCTAGGAACTAGCGCTCGCCGCCGCTCCTCCTCGCATCTACTTCAATGCGCAGCACTCAGCGCAACGGAAGCTGCGACCGTCAGGTTGCGATCTCTTCGAACTTCCACGGGCCCACGCCTGAAATCCACCTCCCCAACGTGACCGCAATGGATCTCGACCGTTAGCGTCAAGATAATGTCTCCCCGCTCCCTGCCGCTCATCCTCGCTCTAGCATTGCCCCTGGTTTGCGCTGCCCAGCTCACCACCAACGGCAACCAATATTGGCAGCAAGGCTTCGAAGATCTCCCGGACGCTCCCGAGAATAACGACAACCTCGGCTTCGCCGTAGCCGTCGGCGACTTCGACGGCGACGGCATTATGGATGCCGCGGTCGGGGCCCCCGGTGAGGACGATGGCAGAGGACTCGTGCACGTCCTGTTCGGCGCGCTCCAGGGCCTAACCGTAGCCGACAGCCAAGTCTGGAAGCCCGGCTCTGACAACTTCCCCGGTAACTGGGAGAGCGGCGACCTGTCTGGCTCCGCGCTTGCTGCGGGTGACTTCAACGGCGACGGCTTCGCCGACTTGGCCATCGGTACGCCCGGCGAAGACAACTCTCAAGGCGCCGTCAACGTCCTCTATGGCTCCCTCGGGAATGGCCTCACGCTCACCGGGGTCAGCGGCTTCAACCAAGACCCCCTAGAGGCGACGGCACGCAAAACGGCGATCAGTTCGGCAGCTCGCTCGCCTCCGGCGATTTCAACGGTGACACCTTCGACGATCTCGTCGTCGGCTCGCCGGGCGAAGAAAACAGCGGCGGCCTCATTCACGTTCTCTACGGCTCCAGCGTCGGCCTCCGCACAGACGGCAACCAGCTCTGGCGTCAAGGCAGCGACAACCTTCCCGGCGGCCGCGAGAACGGCGATTCCTTCGGTTTCGCCGTTGCAACCGGCGACTTCAACAACGACTCCTTCGACGACATTGTCATCGGCGTACCCGGCGAAGACAACGGCAGGGGTAATCTTCAAGTCCTGTTCGGTTCCGGCGGCGGCATCGGCTCCGGCGGCAACCAGAGCTGGGTGCAAGGCGAGGGCGGACTCCCCGACGAAGACGAAAGCGGCGACCTTTTCGGCATCTCGCTGACGACCGGCGACTTCAACGGCGATGGCTTCGACGATATCGCCGCGGGCTCAACCGGTGAAGACAACGGACGCGGGGACGTCACCATCATTTTCGGCTCCTCCACCGGACCGACCGGCCAGGGCAGCCAGCGTCTACGCCAGGAGACCGACGGCCTGCCCGATCAACGGGAGAGCGGCGACAACTTCGGCCGCGCGCTTGCTTCCGGCGACTTCAACCTCGACGGCTTCGGTGACTTAGCCATCGGGGTCCCCGGCGAGAACAACAGCCGCGGCATGGTGCATGTTCTTTTCGGAACAACCACAGGACTGACAGCCGTGGGGAATCAAGTCTTCGCCCAAGGCTTCGAAGGAATGCAGGGGGATGCACGTTCAGGCGACGCCTTCGGCCTCTCCATGGTCGCCGGCGATTTCGGAGGCGACTTCGCAGCAGACCTCATGGTTGGCGTGCCCAACGAAGACAGCGGCGGCAGCTGGGGCGTCTTCCAAACCCTCCTCGGCAACCAGCAGCCCACGATCAACGCAGTCGTCAGCGCCGGTCTCGGGCTCCCAGCGATCAGCACACTTTCGCCGAACACGCTCGCCACTGCCTTCGGCGCCGGCCTGTACGAATCCGCCACAGGCCGCGGCGTCGGCCCCGCCGATCTAGACAACGGCGCGCTGCCGACGTTGTTAGACCGTACGTGCCTCGAAATTGACGGACAGCGCAGCCCGCTGGTATTCCTGCGCAACGACCAGGTCAACTTTCAGGTAGGCAGTTCCGTCACGGGTCAGATGCAGATCAAGCTCATCCGCAACTGTGGCGAATTCTACGAGCTGCCCGGCAACACCATCTCGGTTCCGGTCGCCCCAGTCAGCCCTGACATGTTCGCCTACGCGGTCGCTGAAGACGGGACAAAATCCGTTGCGGCCATCAACGCCATCACCGGTACGCGCGTGGGACCGACTACGCTCGGCGCCGAGTTCGTGCCCGCCAAGCCCGGCGATATCGTTGCCATCTTCGTCACCGGCTTAGGCCTCACCAACCCACCGTTCGCCGCTGGCCAGCTGCCGCCGAACGACGCTTCCGGCGCCCGGCCAGCTCCGCCGGTCACCGTCATCATCGACGGCATCCAGGTAGAGGTGCTCTACGCCGTCACCGCCCCAGGCTTCGCCGGTCTGTATCAAATCAACGTCGTCATCCCGCTCACGCCCAACATCGGCGAGGTCGCCGTCACCATCATTAGTTCCGGCGGAGGACCCGTCGCCACGACCCCAAGCAACGGATTTATCGCTGTGCAGTGAGACGATTACCTGAGGAAACCAGGGCAAAGTCACTGATTTTATTACAGATTTGACCACTCGCTGTTAATCTCACCATGTGGAGAACTATCCGCATGGATAGGACGGTACGAGCGGTACTAACTGCGCTGCTACTGTTGTCGGTGGGTTGCTCCTCCTACTACCTGCGCCGCGCCGACTCCGCCGCCGAAGCCGGTGACTACGCGACTGCCCGCGAACTCTACCACCACATTGCCACCGACGGCATGAACGGCTACGCCCGTCTGCAACTCGCCAAGATTTACGACCAAGGCCTCGACGGCGAACCCAACCCCGCCGAAGCCCTGCGCTGGTACCGCGCCTCCGCCGATCTCGGCAACGGTTATGCCCAGTTCAGAGCCGGCGAACTGCTCGAGGACGGCAGCGGATCGCCCCCCGACTAGCAGGCCGCCGCCAAGTATTACGAAGCGGCCGCGCGCCAAGGCGAGTCGTTAGCCACTCTCAGACTCGCTGAGATGACCCTCGCCGGCCGTGGCGTGCAGCAAGACGCGTCGCGCGCCAAGTCGCTCTTCGAGTCCGCCGCCAGGGAGGGCAACACCCAAGCCACTTATCGCCTCGGGGTCGTACTGCTCGAGCCCGGCGCCCCCGAGGCGCAACTCAAGGCCGGATTCGATTGGCTTCTAGTTGCCGCCCACCAAGGCCACGCGCTCGCCCAAACCGCACTCGCCCGAGCCTTGCGCGCGGGCGAAGGAGTCGCCGTCGACGAGAAGCTCGCCAGGGTCTGGTTCCGCGAAGCTGCCGACCTTGGAAACATCGCCGCCCAGCACGAACTTGGGAACCTCGAAGAAGCCGCCGGCGATCTCGCGCAAGCGAATCAATGGCTCCTCACCGCCGCCAAGTCCGGCTACATTCCCGCCCAGATCGCCATCGCCGAACAATGCCAGGACACCAACGCCGAGCCCTCCTGCGCCGCCCACTGGTACGCCGCAGCCGCTAAGGGCGGCAACGCCTACGCCCAATATCACATGGGCCTGCTCTGCGAAAGCGGTGAAGGCGTCCCCCGCGACGTCAACCAAGCCCGCAAGTGGTACGCCATGGCTGCCGAGGGCGACATGCTCGCCGCCCGACAACGGCTGCGAGCGCTTGGCGGCGGCTAAGTTGATACATTGGTGAGCGGGTATGCCCGCCGCAAAAGATTCACCAAAAATCGCTCATCACGGAGCCGCCAAACCGACCGCTCGCAAGGCTGAGATGCCGCCGGTTCCGCTGACCCTCGACGGTTCAGCCGTGCTGCATCAAATGTTCCGCGTCCGTTGGGCCGCCTGGCGCGCACTTACCGTCGAACGCCGCCGCGAGATCGTCGCCGAAGCCTCCAAGGCTCTTTCGGTCATGGAGCAGCACCCCGAAGGCGGCTCCGCCATCTTCTCCGAGCTGGGACACAAGGGAGACCTCCTCCTGGTCCACTTCCGCAAAACCTTCGAAGGCATTAGCCAAGCCGAGCTAGCCATCGCCGGACTCGACCTCAGCGAATACCTTGAGCCTTCCAGCTCCTACGTCTCCACCGTAGAACTCGGCCTCTACGCCTCTTCCATCCAGCTCTATCAGCAGCTCATGGACGACGGAATCGAACCCGGCTCCGACGATTGGGTCAAAGCCGAGCAAGAGAAACTCGTCGAACAATCTCAAGCAATGGGCAGCCGCCTTTTCCCGCGAGTGCCACCGCACAAATACGTCTGCTTCTATCCCATGGACAAGAAGCGCTCCGACGCCGACAACTGGTACACCGAATCCATCCAAGACCGCGGCCGCATGATGCGCGACCACGGTATGATCGGCCGCCGCTACGCCGGCAAGGTCAAACAGATCATCTCCGGCTCCATCGGCTTCGACGACTGGGAATGGGGCGTCGACCTGTTCGCCAACGACCCCGCCGTCTTCAAGCAACTCATCTATGAGATGCGCTTCGACGAAGCCAGCGCGCTGTACGCCTTGTTCGGAACCTTCTACATCGGCCTGCGCTTCAATGCTGCCGATCTCGGCGTCTACCTCAGCGGCAAACCACCCGCCTACGATCCCCCCGAAGATACGGACGAATCCGGCGGCCCCCCGCCGCACATCGTCCACAAATAGGGCGTCGTCCTCGGGGCGTACCAAACCGAACCCCAAACGCCAGTGAGGGGCCCCTTCTTTCCGTCGGAACCCCAAACGCCAGTGCGGGGCCTCGTCTTTCCGTCCGAACCCCAAACGCCAGTGAGGGGCCCCTTCTTTCCGTTGGAACCCCAAACGCCAGTGCGGGGCCTCGTCTGCGCTACCGCCCTAGGCCTCGTCTGGTCTAAGGATTTGCTCTTCCCGCCGGATCCATTCGAATGGGATGCCTGGTCGGCGGTAACAGTCATCGGGTATGGATGACGCAATCTCCGCGTGCAACGCGGGCAGTTTAGACCAATGGAGTCCGGGCGCCATGTGATGGGCGGTGTGATAGCCCAAGTTGCCTGTCATCAGGTTGTAGCCCGGGTGGAGAATATTGTAGGAAGCTTCCGCATGGTCGCCGGCTTCCAGTCCGGCGTGGTGAAAGTAGCTCGCCCAAGCCGTCAACAATAGCGACATCACCATCGGCCCCACAAACACGAACATCGCGTTGTAAGGCGAGTGCCACAATGCCAACCCAACGCATCCTAAGGTCACGAAGAGCATGGTCACGAACACGCGTAGCGCTCGGCGGTGACGGCCGAGGCCATTGCGGAGCGCTGTCGGGTAGGACAACGCGGCCGTCCTGAAAGCGAAACCTAGCGACGTCATCGGTTTGCCGTCCGGTAACTGCCAGGTAGCTTCGTCCTCGGACCCTCCTTCGAGGTAATTGCGATGATGACCCACGACGTGATGCAAATACCATGTGTGCGACGTTACGCCGGTCTGCAGGCCTAGGATCAACTCGAGCGGACGGTTCAGCATCCAATGCCGAAACATGGGTAAGTGCTGATGGTGATGATTCCAAGCGCAGATCCAGCCTTTCGGGATAAGCATCGCGGCGAACCACAACGGCGCAACCCACCAGGCGCTAGCCATCGCGTAGACGGTCACATCCAGAGAAAACACGAATAGGATCAGCAACACGGGCACACGGTCTTCTGAGTATCTAAGCAACATGGATATTTAGTGTTCCTGCCAAATCTCACGACACAGCCGACGCTCCGACCGCACCGAGGGCTCGCGTGCCGGAAGGACTTAGTCTTCCGACAGGTCGCGATCTTTACCGCTGGGAGGGAATCCGGGGAAGTTACCACACCATGATAGATCGTGGACCGCTAGACCTGCACGCCCCACTTTCGTCGCAGACCTGCACCACCCCCGCCCGCCCCGGGACAGCCGCGAGATGGTGACGCCCCCCACACAGGTCCGACGCACCACAGTGCTATCTTCGTTGGCTAAGGGATGCGCTGGAACTGGCCAGTCCGGGCTGTGCTTTGCGGTATTGCCGTGATCGTCTCGCTCCACGCGCTCGGACGCCCCTTCCGTGAATATCCCGGCGTCGAATACACCCCCGGCGCCATTCCGCTTCCCGCCGACTATCAGGATCGAACCGAGTTCACCTTCGCCCGCCTCATGTTCCCCGGCGGCGGCGCCGACGACGACGGCTACTACCCGCGCTACCAGGGAGACTACCGGCTCGGCCTCTCTCTGTGGACCCAGGACTACCCGCGCGCCGACCGTTATTTCGCCCTCGCCGTCCGCCGGCTGACCGGGATTAACGTCCGTTCGGTGGAGCAAGTCGTCGACCTCGACTCGGACGATATCTTCAACTGGCCCTGGGTCTACGCCGTTCAGGTCGGCGAATGGGGAGTCACTGAAGCCCAAGCCCTGGTCTTACGCGAATACCTGCTGCGCGGCGGCTTCTTCATGGCCGACGACCTGCACGGCGAGTATGAGTGGCAAGTCTTCGCCCGCACCATGCGGATGACCTTTCCCGACCGAGAGATCGTGGACATCCCCGACGACGACCCCGTGTTCCACGCGTTCTACGACTTGGACGACCGCTTCCAAGTACCCGGCTGGGCGCACCTGTCACGCGGCTACAAAAGGCCTATCCACGCCACCGGACCCGACGACGGAAGAGGCGCCCACTGGCGCGGCATCTACGACGACGAAAACCGCCTGATGGTGGCGATCTCCTACAACTCCGACCTCGGCGACGCCTGGGAATGGGCCGACGACGCGAGATACCCGTCAGACCGCGCCACCCTAGCCATCCGCCTAGGGGTTAACTACATCCTCTACGCGATGACGCACTGAGCGCGCCCAGGGGACGGTCATTTCTCCGTCATCGCCTACCCACTCCACCGCCATCGGCGCAGCCGATCCGAGCCGCCAAGCTTTAGCTGGCGGTCTCACGAGGCCACCGCCTGCAGGCGACCGTCACTACGCTGACGGTCACCCCAAACCGCAAATATCCCCGCGCCTTCAGCCCGCTTCAGCCAGCTTGCCAGGACGCTCCCGCGCAAACCAGTGGAACCCGCGCTTCTTTCCGAACCTAGCCCCAAACGCAAGTGAGGGGTCTCTTCGCCCGCAGCAACCGTCACCTACAAGATCTTCCGCACCAGAGTCCACCTCTTGAGCCACAGCGGGGCGACGTAACGTCAGCCCAGGTCGTAAGCCCTAATGGCAAGGGTTCCGAAGACGTCCGCTCAACCGGGTCAAAATCGTTCAAGTCTTTGCCGGCAAAAGACTTGCTTGAACTTCTAACCGGATATCAGCGGACATGCGCGGGCTTCGACGACAGCAAACTGACGATCGTAGGGCGCAGTAAAGAGCTCAAGTTTTGCAACGCTCAGCCGATAGGAGGAACTGGAGGCGACTAGCTTGAAGATCGACAATTTCACTCCTTCGACGGATCTGCAATCGACGCACGTCGACAAGGCCCAACAGACGGAGAACACCCGATCCCAACGGAGCGGCAAGACGAACGCCGCCCAGGACTCCGCCTCCATCTCTTCGCTCACGCAACAGATCTCCCAAGGACTGCAGACGGAGTCTCCCGAGCGGGTGGCTCGCGTTGAAGAGGCCCAAAAGCTCTTCCAGTCCGGCGGCTTCAACGTACCGGCCGCCGAAGTCGCCGATTCGCTGATCCAGAGCGCAATCGAAGATACAGCTCTGTTCTCACAGGTTTCAGGACCGTCGCGGGAGGCCTAAGACTAGTGCCCTCCGTTGCAACGCCCTGGGACGCGTTTGGCGCTGCGTTGAGCGAGGCGCAGCAGGCCGTCGCGGAGGGCCGATTCGAGGACTTCATGACCCTGGGCGCACGCCTCGAAGGCGCCGCCGCAACGTTGACGCCTCCACCACCGGAGCAGATTCCCGCCTTGCAAAAGCAATTCGCCGATCTGTTCGGTGTGCTCTCGCACATTGAGGCGGTGCGCAGCGCGTTGGTCGGCATCCGGCAAAGCGCCTACGGCCCTGGCGCTGCTTCCCCTCCCTCGGCGCAAAAACTGCTGGACCAGCGAGGCTGAGCAAGATGTCCGGCCTAACCGCAGCATTCAACAACGCCCAACGCAGCCTGGGGACTTACTCGGACGCGCTGAACACGATCCAAACAAACATCGCCAACGCGAACACGCCGGGTTATGCCAGGCAGCGCCCGGTGCTTGCTCCGGTCATCTTCCCGGACGGCACCGGCACGGGCGTCGAACTCACGCGAGTCGAGTCGCTACGCAGCAACGTGCTCGATCTGCAGGTGCTCGCGGCCCACCAGGTTGAGGGCAGACTGGGCGAACTTGCCACTTTCTTCCAAACCACCGAACCCGTCTTCCGGCTCAATAGCAACGGCGGGATCGACAGCGCGCTGGACGCCTTCTTTTCCTCGGCGGCAGAGCTCTCCGCCAATCCTGGCGACCTCACGCAACGCAGCAGTCTGCTGGGCGCCGCTGACGGAGTGGCAGGCGCCTTCCGGCAAGCCAATACGGAGCTGGCGGCAAGACAGAACAGCGTGGACACCTCGATTCGAAACTCGGTGGCGCGCATCAACGTGCTGCTCGAAGAGATCGCCGACCTCGAAGGTCGGCGCGCTCAAAGGGATCCGCGCACGCCAAATGAGGCCGTCGAGACCCGTTCGCAGCAGGCGTTTGAAGAACTTTCCACTCTCATCGGCTTCGACGTACAGCGGCAGCAGGACGGCGCATTGGCCGTCGTCTCCGACTCCACCGCGCTGCTAACCGGAGTCTTCGCCCGACCGTTGCAGGTCTCCTTTGCCAACGGCAAGTTAGGCGTCTTCGACCCGGATGGAAAAGACATCACAGCCTCGATACAGCGTGCGGGCGGCAGCCTCGGAGGAGCGCTGGAAGCTCGAAATGTTGTCCTGCCGGAACTCGTCGCCAATTTGGACCGGCTCGCCAAACACTTCGCCGATGCGGTCAACGCGCAGCTGGCCCAGGGCGTCGACCTGAGTGGGGCGCCCGGGAAAGCGCTCTTCATTTACGACGAAACCGCCGTAACCGGCGCGGGCAGAGCGGCCGGAACGGTTGGAACAGCCACGCCTGCCCCGCCCTCTCAAGTTCAAGTCGACTTCAGCGGCCCTTTCACCGTATCGATCACCGCGACGCTCGACAGCTTCGTCGCCGGCTCGGCGCCGCCGGGCATCCCCGCGCCAGGGGACACCATCTCTCTGCGATTCGTCTCCGCCGACGGCAATATCGACCGCACGGTGACGACATCGCCCTTGTTGGGCGCTGAGACCGCAGCGGAACTGGCAACGCGCATCAACGACCAGATCGCCCTAGACCCCGAACTAGCTGGATTGATCAACGTGGCCGACGCGGGCGGTTCGCTCAAGCTCACCCTGTCGGAGGCGGCCGGACAGGGCTTTAGTCTTACTGCGTCGACGGCTGGGTCCGGTTTCTTAACTGGCCTGGAGCCCGGCGGAGCGTTGGGCGGCCAGTCGGCCGAAGAGATCGCGGCAGCGTTAAACGCCGAGATCGCCAATCAGCCGGAACTCCTGGCCGCTGAAGTGCGCTTCACCGCAGTCAACGGCGAGTTGCGTCTCGACGGCGACGTACCGTTCGACTTCACAGTGACCGATATCGACCTAGCCGCGACGGGATTCGCTTCCGGACTGAATGGCGCCGGTTCCGCAGGGGGCCTGGGCGTTTCAGGAACTCTAGCGGTGTCCGACATCAGGCCCATTCAGATCGCCGCCGCCGACCCCGCCAATAGCGTCGGCAACGAGAACATCAACGCGATCACCGCCCTGGCCGACGCTAGCCTGGTCGAGGGCTCCACGCTAAACGGCTTTTTTGCGCAACTAGTGGCGCAGTTCGGCGGAGCGGCTTCCTCGACTTTCTCGCGACTCGCAACCCAGCAACAAGTGACGGTCGCCTCTGAGAACCTGCGCGATAGCTTCTCCGGCGTCGATCTCAATGAAGAGGCGGTCTACTTGCTGCAGTTCGAGGAGGGCTACCAAGCGATGTTACGCGTCATCCAGGTCGTCAACCAACTCTCAGACGAGCTATTGAACTTGGTGAGGTAGACCATGAGAACGACCCCGATCAGCACGTCTCGCACGACTATCCTCAACATCCGTTCGGCGGCGGCCAAAATTTCTAAGGCGACGCAAGAGGTATCTTCCGGCCTACGAGTCACCAAACCGTCCGACGATCCCTCGGACGCCGCCGGCATTGTACGGACTCGAGCAGAGTTGGCCGCGATTGCCCGCTTCCGCGAGAACTTGGAGTCGGTGCGAACGGAGCTACGAACGGTGGACGGCTCGATCTTTCAAGCGACGTCGGCCTTGGACCGCGCTGCGCAACTGGCCGCCCAAGGCGCCAATGATACGAACGATGCCGCAGACCGTGAATTGATCGCCGAGGAGGTCGAGGGGATCTACCGGCACCTCGCCAGCATCGCCAACGCCGTCCACGGGGGCCGCTACGTCTTCGGCGGATCGCTCGACAATCGGCCTCCCTTCGTCATCGACGAGGCAGCGCCCTACGGGATCACTTACCAAGGGAACGCCGCCAACCGCGAACTGACTTTTCCCGATCGGCGTCCGGCGGCGATTTCATTGCCCGGCGACGCGATCTTCTTGACGCCCGACGTCTTCATCGGCGTCGGTCGTACCGCGACCCAGATACCGGCCGCACCGAACTTGCCTGTCGGCCTGGGGATCTCGTTCCAAGGAGACGTCGAGGGGGCCATCAGCGTCGATCTGCGCGGACCCTTCGTGGCATCGGTCGCGCCGTCGGGCGCTGCCGCCGGGGATATCGTGACGGTCTCGTTCACGGCCGACGACGGCTCAGTCAACGGAACGATCAGCACTCCTGCACTCTCCGGGGTAGAGGACGCCTTGGCGCTCGCCGGCTTGTTGAACACTGAGATTGCCGCTAATCCCGACCTCGCCGGCAAGCTGCGTTTCGTCGACGACGGCGGTGCGCTCAAGCTGATCGTCGAAGATTCCGCGGGCACGGGGTTCTCCTTCAGCTCATCCAGTTCCGGCTCGCTGACTACAGGCATCGAAGCGGGCGGATCGGCTGGCGGCTATTCTGCCGAAGAGACTGCCGCCGCGCTAACCGCCGCTGCCGTGCAGAACCCGGCTCTCACCGCCGCACGCGTTCGCTTCAGCGTCGAGGATGGCCAAGTAACGGTGGACAGCGACGTGGATTTCACCTTCACCGCCGTCGACTTCGATCGCGGCTCGGGATTCTCCTCCGGCCTCGGCGGCGTGCATCGCGTCGGAGGCTTGAATAGCGCCAATGTGTTCGGCGCACTCCACGAGTTGATCGCAGCGCTGCGCACCGATGACGGGGCCGCCATCACTGCGTCGGTGGGACGCGTCCAGCAAGCCGTCGACCACGTCAGCCAATCGCAAGCGTTCTACGGCGCCACCCTGCGACAGGCCGAAATCACCATCGACAATCTAGTCCAGTTAGACACCCTCAACACGACACGACTGTCGCTGCACCAAGACGCTGATGTGCTGAAGTCAATCGGCGATCTGCAGAACGCCTCAGCAGCGGAACAATTCGCTCTGCAAGTGGCGGCGCGCCAGCGTCCCAAGCTGCTCGACCTGATCGGCTAACCCCCGCTTGCGCGGCGCCTGGCCCGCCCTCGCGGGGTGCGGCCCTACGGGGAGCCGGCATCGAACGCCTTTGATAACCTGTGGGCTTGCCGCTGCCCAGGCCGCCACGAGGATTATTCGTCGGAATCGCCACGGTCGATTAGATCTTCGCTGTACCAGGTATCCCTCAGCCGAACTCCAAGATACAGGTGTCGGATTGGGAGCTGATCCCCGGCGGCCCGGTAACCAACGCCGCCGTCGCCTTCGGGGCCCTTGGAGGGGAGGCGACGCTGCTCACGGTGTTGGGCGCCCATCCGCTGTCCGAAGTCATTCGCAGCGACCTACGCACACAACAGATTTCGTTCCATGACATGGCCCCGGAATATGCCGATCCACCGGCCTTCGCCTCGGTAATTGTGTCGCCGGGAGGAGATCGCTTGGCGGTTTCTACCGGGGCGTTTCACCTCGCCCAACCAAGCGGCTGCGGCGATGCGCTGGAGACGGTCCACCCGGATGTGCTGCTCATCGATGGTTACCTGACGAATTTGGCGCTCGACGCAATACGCAAGGCGCGGCAAGCGGGCCTGCCGGTAGTGATCGACGGCGGCAGTTGGCGACCCTACTTTGAAGACCTGCTACCGCTTTGCGACATCGCCATCTGTTCTGAGGACTTCGCGCCGCCTGGCGTGGCCGGTACGGGGGCCATACTCGACTATCTCGAAGCGCGCGGGGTCGCTTATCGCGCGGTCACCCACGGAGAGCGTCCGATCCTCTACCAATCGCCGGACGGCGTTGGAACCGTGCCGGTCGAGACCATCGAGGCCGTCGATACCCTTGGCGCGGGCGATATCTTTCATGGCGCCTTTGCCTACGAGTGGGCGCGGGGCCAACGGGACTTCCCAGCAGCCCTAGCCGCGGCGAGCCGCACGGCAAGTCTCTCGTGCCGGCACTTCGGCACGCGCTCGTGGATCGCACATCTATAGAATAGGAATCCTATGTCGAAGCCTCGCATCGTCATTCCCGATGACTACCCGCCCGTGATGGGCCCCAGCAACGCCTTCAAGACGCTCAAGTTTCGTGCGGATGTCGGCTACCACGACACCATGCCGCCGACACCTGAAGTCCTGTTAGAGCGCATCGGCGATGCCGAACACGTCATCAGCATCCGCTCGTCCGTGGCCTACCCCGCAGAAGTGCTTGAGGCGCTGCCGAACGTGAAGCTCATCTCCATCTGGGGTACTGGCACGGATCACGTTGACCTCGAGGCAGCCTCGCGGCTGGGGATTACCATCGTCAACACGCCCGGCGTCTCTGCCATCGCCATGGCCGAACATGCCCTGGCGCTCATGCTGTCGGTTGCCCGAGACATTCCGCGTATCGACGCCAAAACCAAGCGAGGCGGCTGGCCGCGGGGCTTCGTCAAGCAAATGCACGGCAAGACGCTGGGCATCATCGGCCTCGGGGCCATCGGCCAGCAATTCGCCCGCATCGCACGCGGCATCGGCATGCGCGTGATTGCCTGGACGCGTCATGCAAACATCCTCATGGCTCAGGAATTGGACCTGGAGTTCGTGCCGCTCGACGACCTCTACAAGCGCTCCGACGTGGTCAGCATCCACGTGCGAATGACGCCGGAGACGGACAAGTTCGTGGGCGCGCGCGAGTTCGAGATGATGAAGTCGTCTGCCATCTTCATCAACACTGCTCGCGGCGGCGTGGTCGACGAGCAGGCGCTGATCCAAGCGTTGGAATCAGGCCAGATTGCCGGCGCAGGACTCGATGTCTTTGAGGCGGAGCCGCTGCCCGAGAACGCACCGATTACCCGGGTGACCAACGCCGTACTGACGCCCCACTCCGGCGGCATAGCGCAAGAGGCCCTCGATGCAGGGATTTTGCTCGCGATTAACAACGTATTCGATTTCGTCAACGGCGACCCTCAGAATGTCGTCGTCGGTCCCAAATAAGGCGGTAACTCTATGGCAATTCCCGAGAAACTCTTACTCGTCTCGCAACAATTCGCTGTCAGCGGCAGCCGCGTCGACAAAGCCATCGAAGGTTTGACGGACGACGACTTCTATCGTTGTCCCGAGACGGCCAATCATATGCTTTGGCTATTGGGCCACGCGGCTAACTCGCGGCTAGGGCTTGTCTTTCTAATGGGCGGCAAAGATCAGCGTCCCTGGGCTGACCTTTTTAGCAAGGGCAGCCAGCCGGGCGACCGCGAAACATTGCCGTCCGTCAGCGAAGTCCGCGGCTCGTGGAACACGGCTGCCGCCGCCCTCTCTGCCCACTTCGAAACTTTGTCCGACGCGGACTTGAGCAAGACCTGCGCCCGCGAGTACCCAATCGGCGACAGAACAATCCTGGGCGCGGCGATGTTTATGGCCGGCCACGAAATGTACCACCTAGGCCAAATGGCCGTGCTCAAAAAGTGGCTCGTCCAAGGCCAGTTGGTGGGTTGACGAACGCGATTTACCGTCTCCGGGGCCCCGCGCTTTGGGTACGCATCCGCGCCAAAGCCGCACCGCCAGGCTACACAAAAAGATGCTCACCGAGCTCATCCCACAATTTACAGCCCGCACCAAATAATTGTAGAGTTCGACAGATCATTTTCTAGTAATCTAGAAGAGCAGTCCGTATTACCCACTTACCCTTACATTTTTGAGGCCAAATTCGATGTTTCCTCGATTCGTCGTTGGGTTTCTCGTGGCCGGCGCCATGTTTGCAGCCGAGCCTGTACCTTGCTCCGTCCAAGTCTTCGTCGGAGACACCGTCTTTTCGGGAGGTGGCGGAAACCCGGCGGCTTACGAGCCGGGCCAGCCGCTCAACCAGACACGCGTCCAAGGCCCACGCCGGATGCTCACCGACTCGCAAGGCCGACTGTACTTCTTTAACGAACCCGCCACCGCGATCTACCGCACCACGCCAGACAGCAAGACGGAAGTCGTCGTCGGACGCGGCATACAAGCTGCGCAAAACGGGGCCATGGCGAATCAAGTTCAGCTGGGACTGTTGCTCGACATGGGCATCGATGCCCAGGACCGTCTTTACTTCAGCAGCGTGGCCGCGTTTGGACTGCCGACAAGAATTTTTCGTGTCGAGCCATCCGGCCAACTCACGGTGGTTGCCGGTGGCGGCATTTACGACGATTGGCAGTCCTTTGGCGAACAACCAGCGACCGAGATCAACTTCATGGCGAGGACGCCTCTGCTTGCCGTAACTCCTACTGGGCTGATCTATTTCTACTGGGGAGGCGGCATCTTCGAGATTGGCCTCAACGGCTTCGCGCACATCGTACAAAGCCCCAACGGCGATCCATTGTCCCTAGCCTCCGACTCTGTGGGCCGGTTAATGGTTGGTGATTTCGATGGTCTGTTCGTCTATGACGACCCCGCCGGGCAGGCTTCGCGCCCGTTGACCGTCGCCGCCTCGCAAGCGACGGCCGCGAACAACGCTTACTTCGTGCTTTTCTCGCCCAACTCGATCGCCAGAGTTTCCGCCGGCGGCAGGATCACGGACTTCTTTCCATTCGGCTCCGCCTTCGCTTTCGAGAACGGCGCCGTCGTCTTCAATGCCGCCCTGCCCGCTCCCTCTGCCATCGCTACGAACGCAGTCGGCGACCTGTTCATCGCCGACTCGGCGCTCGACCGCATCTTTGTGATGCGTAACGCCGATTCCTGTTTGATGGAGCGACCCTACATCGCCGATGTGCTGAACGGAGCCAGCTACGCGACGAATACCGGTTTGAAAGGTTTCTCGCCCGGCGAGTTGGTATCGGTATTTGGAGACTTCTTGGGGGGAGAGGACCTCGCCTATGGTGCACCTGGCCAAAGCGGCCAAGGGACCTGGCAGACGGAAGTGGGCGGGCTCGAAGTCTTTGTCGACGACAAACCGGCACCGGTGATTTTCTCGCGGGCAGATCAAGCGGCCTTTGTGATCCCAAACGAAGTAGAGGACAACATGCATGTCCGGTTCCGTCGCAACGGATTGGACTCGTCTACTGTGTCATATTCGGTGCTCAAGGCTTTCCCCGGCCTTTTCACGGTTAACTCTTCGGGCGGCGGCCAGGCCGCGGCGCTGAACCAAGATAGTTCCATCAACAGCCCTTCGAATCCTGCCGCACCCGGCTCGGTGATCGTCCTCTACCTAACCGGCGCCGGCCTCACGAACCCACCGTCAGTGACCGGGTCACTTAATGACTTTCCGCTGCCTCAATTGGTCGAGCGTGTGGAGGTCACGATCAACGGCGTCCCTGCCATCGTCGAGTTCGCTGGCCCCGCTCCAGGGCTCATTAGCGGCGTGGTGCAAGTGAACGCCCGTATACCGGCGGATACCCCATCCGGCCCAGTCGAGGTTAGCGTCAAGATTGGCGGCTTCCTCAGCCTCGCGAGCCCGTCCTGGCAACCGGTAACTATCTAGATTCAATAGCAGGGGCAATTCGTCAGCCCATCGCTAGAATGGAGCCTTCGGGAGTACCGCGCTTTGGACTGGATTTCTGACCCCAATGCTTGGACGGCGCTTGCCGCGCTGACGGCGCTCGAGATTGTTCTCGGCATCGACAACATCATCTTCATCTCGATCCTCGCCGGACGGTTGCCGGCGGCGGAGCAGCCGCGGGCGCGCTTCTTGGGCCTGGCGATCGCGATGGTCTCGCGCATCCTGCTACTCTTCTCGATTACCTGGGTCATGCGCCTGACCGCCCCGCTGTTCCACGTCTTCGCGGAGGAGATTTCCGGGCGCGATGTCATCCTTATTAGCGGCGGCTTGTTTCTAATTGCCAAGGCCACGCACGAGATTCACGCCAAATTGGAGGGCGAAGAAGCTGTGCATGGATCCGCCGGGCGCGCCTCACTTACCGCCGTGCTGGCGCAGATTTTCGTCATCGACGTCGTCTTCTCGTTAGACTCCGTAATCACCGCGGTCGGCATGGCTGACGACCTCGCCGTCATGGTTATTGCGGTCATCACCGCGGTAGGAGTCATGATGGTCTTGGCCGGCAGCATCAGCCGCTTCGTGGAAGCCCACCCGACCGTCAAAATCCTGGCCCTGAGCTTCCTGCTCTTGATCGGCGTGTCGCTCATCGCCGAAGGCTTCGAACAGCACCTGCCCAAAGGCTACATCTACTTCGCCATGGCGTTTTCAATGTTCGTTGAGATGATTAATATGCGCGTCCGGACCAAAGCCGCTCCGGTCAAACTGCACCAAAAGATGCCCGGGGACGAGGTGGCCTAGACTCTATGCCGCGCCCAATTTGTTCTTCACCTTATTAGCCAACGCCTGGCCGTCCACTCGTTTCCCTGGGAGTTGTTCCTTCGCATTCTTGATGACGGCGCCCATCTGACGCATCCTCGCCGGATCGCCAACCGGAGGCAACTCTAGAAGGGCCATACTGCGTTCAATCGCGGCATCGATTTCGGCGTCGGATGCCAGTTCCAGCATGTAGCCTTCGATTGCCCTTAGTTCCGCTTCCTCTTGCAGCGCGGACTCCTCACGGTTTCCGTTGCGGAAGGCGTCAGCGGCCTCGCGCCGCTGCTTAGCGAGAGTCTGCAGGATGGCCTGTTCCCCAGACTCATCCAGCGATTTCTGCTGGTCCTTTTGAAACTTATCGAGAGCAGTTTTGATGGAGCGAAGCGTTGTCAGCTGCAGCGCATCCTTTGCCCGCATCGCAGCAACGATATCAGCGGTAATTCTCTCTAGCAACGCCATTGCTTCATTGTCTCAGCTAAGCTGGTGTTCTTCGCAACTCGATATGGCTCGCTGCCTCCACGGCGTTGCTAAACTAGGACATCCTATGCTTCGAAGAACTTTTCTGCCATTGGCAATCGCCCTGTTCGCGTTGACGCCGCTCGCTTCGGCTGAAGTGGAAGCCTGGCGGCTCGATCCGGTGCACTCCAACGTCGGCTTCAAAGTCCGTCACTTCATGGTGAGTTGGGTGCGCGGCCAGTTCATGGAACCGCAGGCCACCATCTGGGTCGACCGACACGACCTCTCCACCCTGAAAATGGAAGTCATCATCAAGACCGGTTCGGTGAACACGGGCGTCCAACGGCGTGACGACCACCTGCGCAATCCTGACTTCTTCGACGCCGAGAATTATCCCGAGATGAAGTTCGTCTCGAAACGTGCCATGAAACAGCCCGACGGCTCCGTCAAAGTCGTCGGCGATCTCACCATGCGCGGCAAGACACACGAGATCACCATGGACTTCACCGGCCTCGACAAAGTCGTCGACCCGGGCAGCGGGCCACGCATGGGCGCCACGGCTCGAGCGGTCATCCAGCGCAGCAAATGGGGCGTCAGCTTCACCGAGTCGATCGCCAGCGGCGGCTTCACCGTGGGCGACGACGTTCACATCGAGATCGAGGCCGAGTTGCGTCCGGTAGAGTAGTCCGGCGCCGCGCCGTCGACGTTCGTCGGCTCCTCGCGCTCGAACCATAACCATCCGGCGGCGGTTGACGTCTATGCGTTCCTGTCTAACCTCCGCTCAAAGAAACCGGCCCGTCGGGAGGCCGACTCCTGAATGCAGTCGCTATCTTCATGTAGCCCATTCCTTCTCGTTGTAGGGCTATTCAGTTTTTCCGCGACCCTTCATGGCGGAGACGCAAGGACCGCTAAGGTATATCGCCTACAAGACGAGCAAACTATTCAGGTTGACGGCATCCTCGACGAGGCCATTTGGCAACAGCACGAGACGATCGGCGAATTGATTCAGGCGATTCCGAGATCCGGCGAAGAACCCAGCGAACGGACCGATGTTCGCGTGGCCTACGGCGACAACGCTGTCTATATCGCCGTCCATTGCTTCGACCGCTTGCCTGAGGAGATCGTGGCTCAGGAAATGAGCCGTGACGCAACGCTGTTTAACGACGACTATATCCAGCTGCTGCTCGACACCTTTCACGACGGTCGCAACGCATATTACTTCCAGACAAACCCGCTCGGTGCGCTCGTGGACGGCCGCATCACGGAGAGCGGCCGCCCCGACACGAACTGGGACGGCGTCTGGTACGTGCAGGTCCAGGTCGTAGACGATGGTTGGACGGCCGAGTTTGAGATTCCGTTCAAAACGCTTTCCTTCCAGCCCGACAATTCCACCTGGGGATTCAACATCTCGTGACAGCTGGCGCGAGAGCGGGAGCGTTCTCGTTGGGCGTCGCCGTCGCTCAACATCCGGTTTAATCAGGTTTCGATGGCAGGTTCGCTCGACGGATTTGAAGGCCTTTCCCAGGGAGTTGGGTTGGACATCAAACCTTATGGACTGATTGGAGTCAACCGCGACATCGAGGCGGCTGAGCAAACGACCATTACGCGAGACGCGGGAGTAGACGTTTTCTATCGCGTCACGTCTAATCTGGTATCCAGCACGACCATCAATACGGACTTCGCAGAGACCGAAGTCGACGCCCGCCAGGTCAATCTGACTCGGTTTTCCCGTTTCTTCCCCGAGAAGCGCTCGTTCTTCCTGGAAGACGCAGGCGTCTTCGACTTCGGCCTAACCACACGCGGCGGCGGCGGTGGAGGTGGTGGTGGACCCCGTCCTGACCTCGTGCCATTCTTCTCCCGCCGAATCGGCCTTGCCGAGGGAGAACCGGTGCCGATCTTAGTTGGTCAAAAGCTGACCGGAAAAGTAGGTCGCTTTGACGTGGGCGCCTCAATGTCCTCACGGGTGAGCGAGGCGAACTTACGCGTCAGAATCTATTCGTAGCGCGCACAAAAGCGAACTTCTGGAGTGAATCCTACGTGGGCGCGCTGACCACCCTGGGCGACCCCAGCGGAGAATCGAGTAATAGCTTGTTAGGCGTCGATATGAAGCTGGCGTCGTCCAGCTTTCTCGGCAGCGACAAGCGCGTCTCTATGCAAGTGTTCGGCTCCAAGACGGAGACTCCCGAACTAATCCGCGACGACACCGCCTATGGCGTCCGGCTCAGTTACCCGAACGACCGTATAACCGCCGATTACGAATGGCAACAAATCGGCGAGAACTACAACCCCGAACTCGGTTTCGTCCTACGCAACGGCGTTCGTAAGACCTCCTTTAGCGGCGGCCTGAATCCCCGGCCGGAGAAGTGGGGAATCCGTCGAATGCGATTCGAGACCGAGTTCGAGCAGTATTACAACATCGCTCAGCAAACCGTGGAGACCAGGCAGGTGGAGTTCAGCCCGATGCGGTTTGAGTTCGACGGGGGCGAACGCCTCGACTACAGAATCACTTCCCAGTTAGAAAGATTGTTTGAACCGTTCGAAATCTCCGACGGAGTCTTTGTCCCAACCGGGGAGTATAGCTACTGGACTCAACGTGTGAGCTATCGCAGCAGGCCCACCATACCGTGGCAGTTCGATGTCGACTATGAATTTGGCTCGTTCTACTCCGGCGACAGCAAGCAATTGTCGACCGAGGTCAGTTGGCGAAATTCCAGCATCAGCACCTCGGCGGAACTTCGTCAGTACTGGGTCGATTTACAACAAGGCTCCTTCCGCACGCGGCTGGCGTTGTTGCGCTTCGACTATTCCTTTAGCCCGCTGACGACCCTGTCGAGTTTCGTCCAATACGATACGGAGTCCCAGAACATCGGTCTGCAGAGCCGCCTACGTTGGATCGTCAAGCCCGGCAACGAAGTCTTCTTCGTCGTTAACCACGCCTGGCAGCAAGACATCTTTGACCGCTTCGCGGCACTCACCACCGATGTACGCGCAAAAATCAACTACACTTTCCGGTTCTAAGCTCCGCCGAAAAGTCGTCGCTTGTCCAGTCGTCGCTTGTCCAGGTAACCGCACCAGGCCCAAGACCGTTAAACTAGTGAGGCTTCTATGTTCCGCCGAACCACACTTCTGCTCGCCGCCGCTTTGTTTGCCCTAGCGCCGTTGGCTTCGGCCGAAGTATTGGAGTGGGAACTCGATGGCAACCATTCCCACGTTGGCTTCAAAGTACGGCACCTGATGATCAGCTGGGTGCGCGGAAGCTTTACAAAGGCGGAAGGCAAAGTCTGGTTCGACAAAGACGACCTGTCCACCGTGCGCATGGAGATCTCCATCGATCCGTCAACTATCGCAACCGGCATGGCCGTGCGCGACCGTGACCTCAAGGGCGAGGGATTCTTCGAAGTCGACAAGTTCCCTGAGATGCATTTTGTTTCGACCCGCTCGGTTCCCCAACCGGATGGAACCGTCAAGCTCACCGGCAACCTCACCATGCACGGCGTGACCAAACAGGTGACGCTCGATCTCGACGGCCTCAACGCCGTCGTGCAATCCGCCAACGGACCTCGCACCGCCGCGACCGCCAGCACTAAGGTGAACCGGCGCGAGTTCGGGCTGACTTACAACGACGTAGTCGAAGCCGGCGGCGTTGTGGTCGCCGATGATGTATTCATTGAGATCGACGCTGAGCTCAAGCGGCCCAAGTAAACCTTCACAGCACCGCTTCGAGGAATCGCCCGGTGTAGGATCTCGCGCACTTGGCGATGTCTTCCGGCGTGCCTTCGACGACGATCTCGCCGCCCTTATCGCCGCCCTCGGGTCCCAGGTCCACAACCCAGTCCGCGCACTTGATTACATCCATATTGTGCTCGATGGTCAGCACGGTGCCGCCCTTGTCGATCAGCCGGTCGAAGGCCTTCAGCAGCTTGGCGATGTCGTCGAAATGCAGCCCCGTCGTGGGTTCATCGAAGATGTAGAGCGTATTGTCACAACGCGATTGAGCCACGTACGCCGCCAGTTTGACGCGCTGTGCTTCCCCGCCCGATAGCGTCGTGGCCGATTGCCCGAGCCGCAAGTAGCCTAAACCAACCTCAGCCAAGCAACTCAATTTGCCAGTGACCCGTGGCGCTCGCGCAAAGAAACGCAGCGCCTCGTCAACCGTCAACTGCAGAACTTCATAGACGTTCTTGCCGTCGTAGCGGATGCCCAAGACTTCCGTTCCGTAGCGTTTGCCGCCGCACTCTTCGCAGACCAGCGCCACGTCGGCCAAGAATTGCATCTCGACCGTGACCGTGCCGTCGCCCTGACAAGTCTCGCAACGTCCGCCCGCTACATTGAACGAGAAAGCGCCCGGCATCAACCCCTTCTTGCGCGCCTCGGGAGTAAACGCGAACAAGCGTCGAATCTCGTCGAACGCCTTCACGTAAGTAACCGGATTCGAACGCGGCGAACGTCCAATCGGCGACTGGTCGACCAGGATGACTTCTTCGTATGTGGCGGCGCCGGTGATCTTGCGGCAAGGCAAACGCAGCGACTCGGTGTCCGTGGCCGATTTGATGTTCTGCTTCGCAAGAGCACTCAGGCCCTCATAAATCACGTCATGAACCAGTGTTGATTTTCCGGAACCCGACACCCCTGTGACGACCGTGTGGATGCCCGCCGAAACGGCTACGTCGACGGCCTTCAAGTTGTGCTTGGCCGCACCCGTGAACGTCGCCTTCTTCCTAGCGCTCGCCTTGCGGCGTTTCTTGGGCACGGCGATCTTGCTCTTGCCGCTCAGGTACTTCGCCGTCAGCGAACGGCCCGCCGGGTTCGCCTTCAACTGCTCGAGCGTGCCCTCAAAGACCACCTCGCCGCCAAGTTCCCCGGCGCCGGGCCCCATATCGACAATGTGATCCGCAGCCCGCATCACGTCCGGATCGTGCTCGACCACCAGGATCGTGTTGCCCAAATCGCGTAGCCGTTCGAGGATGCCGACGAGCCGCGCCGTATCGCGGCTATGCAAGCCAATCGATGGTTCATCCAGCACATAGCAGGCGCCCACCAGCCGCGATCCCAGCGAAGTAGCCAGTTGAATGCGCTGCGCTTCGCCGCCCGACAGCGTCGAAGAAAGCCGGTCGAGCGTCAAGTATTCCAGCCCCACTTCGTTCAAGAACTGCAGCCGGTGTTTGATGTCCAGTACAAGCTGGCCGCCGATCACCGCGGTCTCTCCGCGAAGCTGCAAACTCTCGAAAAACGCCAGTCCCTGTTCGAGCGTCAGCTGCACTACGTCGCGAATCGTCTTGCCTTCGAACTGCACATTAAGCGCTTCTTTGCGCAGCCTTCCGCCCTTGCAGTCCGGGCAACGCGTGTAGCCGCGATAGCGCGCCAGCATAATGCGCACGGCCATCTTGTATTTCTTCGTTTCTAGAAACGCGAACAGGCCGTTGATGCCTTTGAACTCACCGTCGCCGTCCATCACCAGCTTCAGCTCGTCGGCAGTCAGCTCGTGATAAGGCACGTCGAGGCGAACGCCCGCGCGCGTCGCCGCGACGAACAGATTCTTCTGCCAGGCGACGTATTTGGGTTTCGTGAAGGGCTCGACCGCTCCTTGCTTCAGGCTCAGGAATCGATCGGGAACAATCAGCTTCAAGTCATAGTCGACCGTGTCTCCAAATCCCTGGCAGCGCGGACAGGCGCCGAACGGATTGTTGAAGCTGAACAGCCGCGGCTCCGGCTCGATGTAAGGGATTCCGCACTGCCGGCACTCAAAACGTTCGCTGTACCATTTACGCTCCGGCGGATCGCCCTCGGCCGCCTCAAAGACGACTGCCTGCGATTCGCGGTAAGCGATCTCAATGGCATCGACGATTCGCTCTCGCGAATCCGGGGAGATCGCCAAGCGGTCCACTAGTACATAGACCGGGCGCTCGAAGGCCACTTCCAGCAACGATTCCGGCATGGAGAATTCGTAAATCTTTCCGTCTTGGTAAAGCCGGTTGAAGCCCTTCGAGCGCAGCCCGCCCAGCCGGTCCTTCAAGTCCTTGTGCTCAGCATCCGCGCGAACGGGGAAAAGCACGTACCAGCGCGAACGCTCCGGCCAAGTCAGGACCTGTTCGGCTGCCTGGTCGACCGTGTCCTTGTAAACCTGTCTGCCGCAATCGCCGCAGTAGGTCTGGCCGGCACGGGCGAAGAGCAGCCGTAAGAAGTCGTAAATTTCGGTGGAAGTCGCGACCGTCGATCGCGGATTTCTCGTGGAGTTCTTCTGGCGAATCGCTACCGCCGGAGCGATGCCGGTTAGCTCATCCACATCGGGCTTTTCCATGCGCTCCAAGAACTGCCGCGCATAAGCCGAAAGCGATTCGACGTAACGGCGCTGCCCTTCGGCATAGACCGTGTCGAAGACCAACGAACTCTTGCCTGAACCCGATACTCCCGTGACAACCGTTAACTGGTTGTGCGGCAGTCTCAGGTCGACATTCTTGAGGTTGTGTACCCGTGCCCCACGGATCTCGAGGTAATCCTGCGCCAAAGCCGTCCTGTGGTGAATCCGGCCGTCGAAAGAGAGTCGCAGCCGCCGTTCGCATTGTAACAAGCGGGCCCCGATCCCTCGCGGACGTCCCGCATCGCCTTGGTAGCATGGTGCTACTGGCCATGAGGCTCCGTTAACGCCCCCGCCTGGCATTCTGTTCCGTCCCAACGATGGCCGCTTTCGCAATAACCGTCTTCCTCGGCGCCCTGCTCATCTTCCAGGTGCAGCCGATTCTAGGACGCTACATTCTGCCCTGGTTCGGCGGCGGCCCCGGCGTGTGGACGACCTGCCTGTTGTTCTTCCAGCTCTTGCTTCTTGGCGGTTACGCTTACGCGCACTGGCTGGCGACCATGTTGCGTCCCGCCAAGCAACGCATCGTGCACATCTCGCTGCTGGGCCTATCCCTGATGGCGCTGCCTATCGCGCCCGAGCCCGAGGTCTGGAAGCAGGCCATCGAAGGCGACCCCACCTGGCACATCCTCGCCTTGCTGACCGTCTCCGCGGGACTTCCCTACCTGACGCTGTCTGCCACGGCGCCGCTCGTGCAACGTTGGTTCCACGACCTCTATCCCGCGCGGACCGCGTACCGTCTCTACGCCGTCTCGAATGCAGGATCGCTTCTGGCACTGGTCAGCTATCCCTCGATCGTCGAGCCGCTGATGCGCCTTGACCAACAGAGCCTGACCTGGAGCCTCCTATACGGCGCTTTCGCGCTTTGTTGCGCGTATTGCGCTTGGCAAATCCGCAAAGCCCCCCCCGCTTCGCCCCCGCTAGAGGCCTCCGTGCCGCACACCACCGGGCTGAAGCTCGCCTGGCTGGCGCTCTCCGCCATCGGCTCGGCGCTGCTGGTGGCGACGACCAACCAGATGTCGCAAGAGATCGCCGTCGTGCCGTTCTTGTGGATTCTTCCGCTAACGATCTACCTGTTGACCTTCATCCTCTGCTTCGAAAGCGAAAGCTGGTATGGCCGCAAAGCGTTTAGCTTCCTGCTGGCCGTCGCCATCCCCGCGGCGGCCATCGCCATGGCGGCTGGCGGAATCCTGCCCATCGCTCTACAGATCGCCATCTACTGCGGCGCTCTGTTCATCGCCTGCATGGTCTGCCACGGCGAGTTGTACAACTTGCGGCCAAACGCCTCCGAAGCCACCTCGTTCTACTTGTGGGTTGCAGCGGGCGGCGCTCTGGGCGGCATCTTCGTGGCCGTGATCGCTCCACGCCTCTTCGCCGACTACTGGGAGTACGCCATCTCCTTGGCCTGCTGCTCAATCGCCGCCATCGCCGTTTGGGCTGTAGCTGGTTGGCGGCCCGATACCACTCGGCCCGGCGCATTCCTGGCCCCGCCGCCGGCCTTGCTGTTCAGCCTGGTGATCTTGGCCTACGCCGTCACATCCTCGCACGACCCGCGCACTACCACGACCATGCGCAACTTCTACGGCGTGCTGCGCGTGAGCGAAGAGGGCCAAGGTCGCGACCGTATTCGCATCCTTACCCACGGACGCACCGAGCACGGCACACAGTATCTCGACCCCCAGCGCTCCCTCGAACCCACAACGTATTTCGGCTCGGCCTCGGGCATCGAACTCGCTTTCGATCTTCATCCGCGCCGCGCAACTGCTGAGCCTCTCTACGTCGCCATCGTCGGCCTCGGCGCCGGCACCATGGCCGCTTACGGACGCGACGGCGACACCTTCCGCTTCTACGAACTCAACCCCCAAGTCATCGACGTTGCCCGCGACGACTTCACCTACCTCGACGATTCACGCGCCGATATCGAACTCGTCGCCGGAGACGCCCGCGTTCGCCTCGAAGAAGAAATCCAGAACGGCGAAGCCACCCGTTTCGACATCCTGGCAATTGACGCCTTTACCAGCGGCGCCATCCCGCTGCACTTGCTTACCGCCGAAGCCGCCGACGTTTACGGCAAGCGCCTCAAGGACGACGGCATCCTGGCCTTCCACATCACCAACCGCTTCCTCGATCTCACTCCTGTCGTCAACGGCATCGCCAACCGCTTGGGCCTCGAAGCGATACGCATTTCCACTCCCGGCTCCGAGCCCGGCGCCAACGCCGCTGTGTGGATGCTGCTTACCAAGAACGAAGCGTTTCTCAACCAGCCGCGTGTCCAACAAGCCGTCGACGTCGACAGCGATCCCTCCACCCTGGCCTGGACCGACGACTACGCCGGACTCTGGCAGGCTCTCGACTAGTACAATTGGCCACTGCGATGCCTCCCGGATTTCGCTGGGGTCCCTTCACCCTCCGCATACCCTTCGTGCACTACCGCGCCGAGTGGCCCGAGTTGCTGCAAGGTCTCACCGTCGGCTCGGCCACGGGTTTCGCCGTCGTGCCGCTTTACGCTGAGCACTTCGGCATGGCGGAAGAGACAGCCATCGCCCTGGTCGTTCTGCAAACCCTGGTCATTTGCTCGTCGTTCCTGCTCTTCGGCGAACCGTTCGCGCCCGGCTGGCTCACCCCGGCTCTACCGCTTGTACTCGCCGCCGCAGTCGCCTTTCCCGCAGGCCCCGAGCGCACCGAGTTCGTCAACGCCGTCGTGCTGCTCACCGGCATCGTCTTTCTGCTCTTCGGACTCACCGGCCTGGGCAAGTTGTTTCTCCGTCTCGTACCGCGAGTTATCCGCGCCACCATCATTCTTGGCGCCGGCCTCAGCGCCATTTACGGCGAATTCATTCCGCGTTCCGGCGGACGCCCCGCACGCATGGACGCGCTCACCGTCTCCATCCTCGTCGCCGTCGGATTGAGTTTGCTGTTGATGTTCTCCAAGCCGCTCGAACCCTGGAAGGCCCGCTACCCTTGGCTGCGCACGCTCGCATCGATGGGCATCGCGCCGGGTTTCTTCGTGGGCGCTTTCGCCGGTTGGCTGGTCGGCGAGCTGCGCTTCGATGAGTTCGCGGCCTACTCCGGACCGCTGTTCTTCTGGCCCGACTTCTCCGGTCTGGTCGCGAACTTCAGCGTCCTCGGACTCGGCCTGCCCAGCCTCACCGCCTTCGCCCACGCCTTACCCCTGGCTCTTGTCGCCTACCTGGTCGGTTTCACCGACATCATCACCGGCACGGCCATCCTCAAAGACGCCGCAGCCGACCGTCCCGACGAGCCCATCCCCTTCGACACCCGCCGCACGCACCTCTCCTTAGGACTGCGCAACACCGCCATCGCGCTCATCGGCGGACCGTTCTTTCCGCTGCAAGGCCCGCTCTGGGCCGGGGCCATGATCGTCGTCTCCGAGCGCTACCGCCGCGGCAAGCAGGAGATGCAATCCATCTTCTCCGGCGTCGGCAGCTACTACCTGTTCGGAATCCCCTGGGCCTACTTCATCGCCCCATTGTTGGTACTGCTGCGCCCCACCCTCGACATCGCCTTCTCGCTGACGTTAATACTGACCGGCTTCGCCTGCTCTTACGTCGCCCTGGCCATGCTCGAAGACCGCATCGAACGCGGCATCGCCCTGCTATCCGCCGCAACAATCATGTACTTCTCATTGACCACCGGCCTGCTCGTCGGCGTGGTTCTCGTGTTCTTCTTAGTAGGCCCCTCAGCCTGGCGAGAGCACCGCTCCTAGCTCGTTCCCGCGGCACCGTATCTTTTCGCAACAGCTCCTGTTGCTTCATGACCTGCTCTTATCTATCGTTAAACGGGATCACACCCACATCGGAGAAAGACTTTGACGCAACAACAAACCACCTCGCGCCGCCGAGCACTCAGGCTCGCGACCATAGCCGCGGCACTGGTGCTGGTCGCTTGGCCTGCGACGCCGCAAGCCCCTCCGCCGCAACCAGGACAAGGCGGCCCAGGCGCCGAGGGCAGGCGTCCCCAAGGTCGTAGAGGGCCTCGCAGGCCGGACCCATTCGCCGGCCAGGCGCGCGTCAACGCGCTCATGATTAGCGGCGGCTGCTGCCACGACTACATCTCCGAAGACGCCATCTTCATGAAGGCCATGTCGACCGAACTCCCCGTCGAGTGGACCGTGCTCTACACCGGTCGGGCGGGCGACAAAAAGGTCGAGTTGTACAACCAACCCAACTGGGCCGAAGGCTACGACATCGTCGTGCACAACGAGTGCTATGCCACCGTGGACGATCAGGAGTTCGTCGAGAAAATCGTCGCCGCCCACGCTAAGGGCGTGCCGGGCATGGTCATCCACTGCTCCATGCATTCCTACCGCTCGCTGGAGTCCGACGAATGGCGCGAGTTCCTCGGGGTCACCACTCGCCGGCACACCGCTCAGCACAACATTTCCGTGAAGGTGCTCAATCCGAACGAGGGCCCCCTCAAAGGCTTCAAGACCGACTGGGTTACGCCGCTCGACGAACTATACGTGATTGATAAACTCTGGCCCAACGCCAAAGCCCTAGCCACCGCCGTCAGCCCCGAAGACCAAACCGCATATCCGATGATTTGGACCAACGACTATCACGGCGCACGCGTCTTCGGCACCACCGTCGGCCACTCCGATGCGACCTGGGACGATCCCGCCTTCCGCGATCTGCTCGTCCGCGGATTCAAGTGGGCCGTCAACAGAGAGTGAAGTCAGGCCAGGCCGTTCAGCCTTTGTAACGTAGTCTTACCCCGCATGGCCCTCACTCACATCTGCGTCTTCTGCGGCTCCAGCTTCGGTCGCGGAGCAACTTACAAGGCCGCAGCCGAAACGCTTGGCCACCTCTTCGCCGAACGGAACATTACCCTCGTTTACGGCGGCGCACGCGTTGGCTTGATGGGCGCGGTCGCCGACGCCGTTCTCGGCGCAGGCGGCCAGGTCGTCGGCGTCATCCCCAGCAGCATGCTCGACCGCGAGATCGCCCATGAGGGCCTAACCAAGCTGCACGTCGTCGGCTCCATGCACGAACGCAAGGCGCTCATGGCCAACCTGTCGCAAGCTTTCATCGCCCTGCCCGGCGGCTTCGGCACACTCGAAGAGTTCTGCGAAATCCTCACCTGGGGACAACTCGGCCTGCACCAAAAACCCGTCGCCCTGCTCAACGTGGACGGCTACTACGACGACCTACTCGCCCTGTTCGACAAAGCCTTCAGCGAACAGTTCATCCGCGCCGAACACCGCCAGCTAATCATCCACGCAGCCGATCCGGCAAACATCCTCGACCAGTTCGCCAACTACCAACCACCAACCGTTCAGAAGTGGCTCGACCCCGACGAAACCTAAAGCGCGGCCCTTCAGGAAACGGTCACCCTTGACCGTCCACGACCACCCCGCACGCCTCTTTCCCCCGGCCAACATCCGCAGGTGACTGTCACTACGTTGACTGTCACCGAACTTTGTCACCGAACTTTACCGAACTTTAAGAAGCGGACAGCACCGGGCGTCTCGCCCGTGCCGAGATTGCTTTGGGCTCCGTCCCCTTTGATTCCTTTTTTGATTCCTTTTTGATTCCTTTGATTTGGTTCCAGGTCGCCCCGCCGGTTTCATTCACTGCTCATCGGGGGCCAGTCCGGATGTTCCAACTCCCT